>NZ_CBAICG010000003.1:0-149675 GCF_964715405.1 Solirhodobacter sp.
ACGAGTCCGTCCGAAAACCAGCTTGCCGCCATGACGGCGGCTGCGAAAGCCCGAAACCGGAGCACTTTGCCCGAACGCAGCCTCACCGCAACGATCAGGCAGCCAAATCGGCGCAGCCGAAGCGCTTGATCAGACGTTCCCTAACAACATCATGCCCCATCGCGATGAGTGCGTTTCCTACTGAGACCGGGACGTTGTGGTCGGTCAGGAAGCGAAAGGGTTGCTGTTCCTGGTCCACTTCCATATCCAGCCCCACCGCATCTCCTATCCGCGCGGGGGCTCCAGTTGGTTCAAATTTCTCAAGAGAGGCTGACGCTTCCGAGTCCTGCTTTGACTCAATCGGTTGCGCCGGTTCATTGATCAAGCTGCGCTCTGCCCTTTTTCAAAGGCTCGAGCCGCTTCTATATCGGTAAACTTCAGATCCGGAAATTCCTCGATAATAGAGTCTGCCGAATAGCCCGCGTCCAAATAGCGCTTCACTGTCGCGACGGGTATCCGTGTGCCTTCGAACACAGGCTCATTCTGCAAAGTAAACTTTCCATGAACAACTCGGCCGACTGTAGTTTCGTCCCGGCGGTTCATATCTGCGACAGCTTTCCTAGTGTCAGAGATCACAACACGCAGTGGGATGTCAAACACCTGTTGACCACTGATCACTTCCACCCTCTTTTCGGTGCGGGGGTCGGTAAAGGCTACTTTCTTACCAAGCACATATAGCGTTGTCGCCGTCCACTTGGCATCGCCTAGATGGGCAAGAGTATCAGACACCTTTCTCAAATGCTGTAGGGGCACTTTGTAGAAGTTCCGAAGCTGCCCAAGCACCCGTAGTGAAACAATATCTCGAAACGAATAGACGCGACCGTAGGGAAGGCTTCTGTCGTTTTCCGCATAGCTAGGCTGCATAAAGCCTTTCCGGTCCCAGCTACGCAGTTGGCCAATTGTAAGCCCGGACAACCTACCGGCATCAGCCTCGCTGAACGCACCTATGACAGTATCTTGGCTCACGGACCATCCTCACGCCATGCGGCGCATCTCTGTCGAAGATGATGCCTGCCGCTCCGTTCGTCAATCTGAACGTGACCTCGCTTAGCGCCGATCCCCGCCGAAAGCCATGCCCACCAATGGTAGGGTTCGCGCCCATCGCGCACGGCCCTGCCCTCCCCCCAACGTCGGTGCAACGTCGGTGCTTTTTCGGTGTGGTTTCGGTGCCCTTTCGGTGCCCCGTTTACCCCCAGTCCGCCGCCTGCATTCCGTGCAGGCGGTTGGCCGTCCGGGCGAACTCGAACGAGCCTTCGCCCTCCCCGTCACGCCGCTCGGCTCAGCCAAAGCAAACGCCACCGGCCCCTTCGCCGGTGGCGCTTTGTCTCTCGCGTCAGTCTGGATCAGGCGGGGGTGGCCCCGGTGGTGTCGCCCCGGCGCTTGCGCAGCCCGAATGCCAGCGCCCCAAGGCCGAGGAGCATCATGCCCAGAGACGCGGGGACCGGAACGGCCGCAACCGAAATGCTCGTGAGCGCAAACGGCGTTGGTGATCCGTTGCCATAGGGGTCTCTTGCGCTGTTGGTGATGGCGTCAGAGCTGTAGGGGTAGGAGGTGAGATTGTAGAAGACCCCATTGCTCGCCCCGAACGAGAGGCCGCCGATATCGAAGTGGACCGGCCCCGCGACGAACAGTTGTTGATCGGCACCTGCATAAGCCGACAGGCCCGTCACGGCGCTGCCATTGATCAGGCCTGACGCCGATGTTGCCGTGGACCCGGTCAAGTTGAACGTCACCGATCCGAGATCCCCACCGGAACTTGTGAATTTCAGCAGGTAGGTTGCCGCATCGGCAGCAGGCGCTATGGCGACGATTCCGACGAGGACCGCCGCCGCCGGGGTCAGCAACAGGTTCGCGAAAGCCAGGCGAGGGAACATGAGGAGGCACTCCTGAGAAATTTTGCCGCCAGGCGAGATTCGGCGGCCTTGGAATATGGTTATGGCCCCCAATTAGGGGCGGATTGGGGCAGAACTCGTGGAAATCGGTGGCATCGGGCCGGGCGCGGGCCGACAACGGCCGACGAGCGTCCGGTGGCTGCGGCACGAGCGTGACGTTCGCCTCCCCCCAACGTCGGTGCCTTTTCGGTGCAAAATCGGGGCCCTGATTCACCCCCACTCCGCCCCCTGCATCTCCCGCAGCCGACTCGCCGTCCGGGCGAACTCGAACGCGCCTGCGCCCTCCACATAAAGCCGTTCCGGCTCGTCGGCGGCCGAGCAGATCAGCCGCACCCGGGCCTCGTAGAGCGTGTCGATCAGGGTCACGAAGCGCTTGGCTTCATTGTAGTTCGAGGCGGACAAGTGGGGAATGTCCTCCAGCACCAGCACCCGCACCGCCCCCGCCAGCGCGAGGAAATCGGCCGGGCCGAGGGGGCGGGCGCACAGTTCCCAGAAGCTGGCGCGGGCGACGCCGTTGTGCACATGCTCCAGCACTAGTTCGCGCCCGTTCACCGGCAGGCGCAGCGGATGGCCGCTGTCGCCCCCGGTCAGGTCGGTCCAGATCCTAGAAATCGCGGCCTTGGCCGCGCCGCTGGCGGGGGCGAACCAGACCTGCGCGCCCTCCAGCCGGTGCTGGCGATAGTCGGTTTCGCTTTGCAGTTCCACCACCTCCATCCGCTCTTGCAAGAGCGCGATGAACGGCAGGAACAGCGCCCGGTTCAGACCGTCCTTGTAGAGATCGTCCGGCACCCGGTTCGAGGTGGTCACCACCACCACCCCGGCCTCGAACAGCTTCTGAAACAGCCGCCCCACGATCATCGCATCGGCGATGTCGGTGATCTGCATCTCGTCGAAGCACAGCAGGCGCGTCTGCGCGATGATGGCCTCGGCGACCGGTTGCAGCGCATCCTCGACATGCGACTTGCGCGCCGCTTCCAGCCCGTGCTGCACCTCCTGCATGAAGGCGTGGAAATGCACCCGCCGCTTGCGGTCGATGTCGGTGGCGTCCATGAACAGGTCCATCAGCATCGACTTGCCGCGCCCGACCCCGCCCCAGAGATAGAGACCCCGGGGTGACGGCGACGGCTTGGCGAAGAAGGCGCCGAGCAGACTGCGCCGCCGGGTCGAGGTCTCCTCCAGCCAGGCGCGCAGGGTTTCCAGATGCGGCAGCACGCCGCGTTGGGCCGCGTCGGGGCGCAGCCGCTGCTCGGCGACGCGGGTATCGTAGATATCTGGCAGGGACTGGCGCATACCGCCGTATACCGGGGCTGGATCGATCAGGAAAGGTGATGCTGCCGCGCACGAATTGACAATTGACGCGCGGCCGCGGCCGCCGCAGGGTCCGGCCCGTCGCCAAGGAGCCGCGCATGACCCAGAGCCGCACCGCCATCGTCACCCCTGTTCTGGTTGCGGGAAGCCTGATCCTGATCGTCAACTTCGGCATCCGGGCCAGCTTCGGCGTGTTCCAGTTACCGATCGCCGAGGCGTTCCACTGGCCGCGGTCGGATTTCAGCCTGGCCATCGCGGTGCAGAACCTTGCCTGGGGCGTCGGCCAGCCGCTGTTCGGCGCGCTGGCCGAACGGTTCGGTGACCGCCGCGCAATTGTGGCGGGGGCGCTGCTCTATGCGGCGGGGCTGATGCTTTCGGCCTTCGCGGTCACACCGGTGCAGCATCAACTGCTGGAGGTGCTGGTGGGCTTCGGCATCGCGGGCACCGGCTTCGGCACCATCCTGGCGATCGTCGGGCGGGCCGCCCTGCCCGAGAACCGCAGCATGGCGCTGGGCATCACCAGCGCGGCGGGGTCGGCGGGACAGGTGTTCGGCCCGCCATTGGCGCAGGTGCTGCTGGCGCACATGGCCTGGCCCGCGGTGTTCCTGATCTTCGCCGCGGCGATTCTTGCCGTGCTGGCGGCGCTGCCCTGGCTGCGCGCGCCGCAGGCGGCCACGCCGGGCCATCACGAGCCCCATCACGAGCCGTTGGGCCGGGCCATCCGATCGGCTTTCCGCGACCCGAGTTTTACGCTGATCTTCCTGGGCTTCTTCTCCTGCGGCTACCAGCTTGGCTTCATCACCGCGCATTTCCCCGCGCTGGTGGCGGAAACCTGCGGTGCAATCAGCCCGACCGGGCCGCTTGCCGCGCTGGGCATCACCACAACCTCGGCGCTGGGCGCGCTGTCCATCGCCTGCATCGGCGTGGCGAACATCGGCGGCACATTGCTGGCGGGATGGCTGGGCAAGCGGCATTCCAAGCGGCTTCTGCTGGCGGGCATCTACCTGCTGCGCACGATCGTTTCGGCCGCGTTCATCCTGAATCCCGTGACGCCCGCGACGGTGATCCTGTTCGCGCTGGCGATGGGGGCCTTGTGGCTGGCGACGGTGCCGCTGACCTCGGGCCTGGTCGCGCAGATCTACGGGGTGCGCTACATGGGCACGCTTTACGGCATCGTGTTCTTCTCGCACCAGGCGGGCAGCTTCATGGGCGTCTGGCTTGGTGGGCGGCTCTACGACCTTTACGGCAACTACACGCTGGTCTGGTGGGTCGGGATCGGCGTCGGCGCCTTCTCGGCGCTGGTCCACCTGCCGGTACGCGAACGGCCGCTGGAGTTGCGGTCGGCCTAAACCGGTTCGCGCAACAGGTCGGTCAGCGCGCCCAGAATGTCGCCCGCGTGGGTGTAGGGCAGCGCATGGGTCGCGCCGGACAATTCCACCTGCCGCGCGCGGCGGTTGATCTGCGCCAGCCGCCCCATCGCGGCCAGCGGGATCACCTTGTCCGCCTCGCCCCAGATCGCCAGCACCGGCAGGCTGGTGGCCGCCAGCACGCGGTGGGTGGGGGCCATATCCCCGGCCATCATGCCGCGCAGGCTGGACAGCACGGCGGGCAGGGTTCCGCGAGTGCCCATCTCGCCCGTCATCCGGGCCACGATGTCGGGCACCTCGGGGCTCTCGGGCAGGGTGCGGTCGATGCCGCGACGATACACGATGTCGCCGAAGACCCGGATCAACCCGTCGCCAATGACCGGCACGGCGGCGCAAAGCGTCAGAAACCGGCTGGAGCGGTGGCCGAGGCCGACTGGCGCGATCAGCACCAGCCGATCCACCCGCGCGGGCTTGTCCTGCGCGAAGGCGGTGGCGATGGCGCCGCCCATCGAATAGCCCATCAGCGTGACGCCGCGCGTGATCTCCAGCGCGGTCAGCAACTCGTCGAGCTGGGTGACGAAGAATGCGCGGTCCTGCCGCCCGCGCGGCCGGTCCGACAGGCCGCGGCCATAGAGGTCGTAGGTCAGCACCCGCACCCCCAGCGCGGTCAGCGCCACGGCAACCGGGGTCCAGACATAGCTGGGCGTGGTCAGCCCGTGGACGCAAACCACCACCGGGCCGCGCGCCGGGCCGCGCCATTCGTAATAGGTCAGCCCGCGCGACAGTTCGACGAAATCCCCCGTCGCCAGACGGCGGCCGCGCGCGTCCATCGGCGCGCGCAACCGCTCCACCAGCAGCGGCACCGCAACCAGAACGGCCAGAAGGGTGACCAGGGCCCAGATCATCTTGCGCGCGCCGCGCTCAGGATGTAGCGCGCCGTCATCAGGTCGAGATGCGCGCCGCCGCCGTTCTTGGCGATCGTGATGTCCGAAGCCGACTGCCGGGCAAAGCTGCCGTCCGCCAGGTCGTAGAAATCCGCCAGGATGTCGGCGCGGGTGATGACCCCCTTCGCCAGCGGCGTCTTCAACTCGCCGATGTGATCCAGCGTCGTGTCGCGGCAATCGACGAAAAGGCGCGCGCGTTGCAGCGCCTTGTCATCGACCTCGCGCATGTCGGGGCGGTAGGCCCCGATCAGGTCAAGGTGGGTGCCGGAGCTCAGCCACTCGCCCTTGATGATCGGCTCGGTCGACATGGTGGCGGTGCAGATGATGTCGGCCGCCGCCACCGCGCCGGGCAGGTCGTGCGTGATCGTCATTCCCGGCACCTGGGCGGCAAAGCGCGAGGCGCCCTCGGCCGAGCGGTTCCAGATGATGAACTGCGCGCCGGGAAAGGCCGAGCCGTAGGCTTCGACCATGGATCGCGCTACCGCGCCCGCGCCCACCAGCAGGATCACCCGCGCATCGGGGCGGGCGAGCCGCTTTGCCGCCAGCAGGCTGTCGCCCGCCGTCTTCCACTTGGTCACGACGGTGAAATCGACCAGCGCCTCCAGCTCGCCCGTCTCTTCCGAGAACAGCGTGACGGCGCCATTGACCGAGGGTTTCCCGTTCGCCGGATTGCCCGGATAGATCATCGCCGATTTGACCAGCGCGCCCATGCCCGCGATCCAGGCCGAGCGCGACAGCATCGTGTTGTGCCCCTGCGTCAGCAGCGTGTCGCCGATCGCGGCGCGCGGGCGGCGGTGTCCGGCCTCCAGCGCGTCGGTCATGCCCTCCCACCGCAGCCGCGACTCGACGTCGGGTCCGATGATCTGGATGCTCATGCCGCCTCTCCTTCCGTCAGAAGTCCCTCGGCCACCAGCCGCCGGGCCCAGCCCGCGGGGCCGTCGAACAGATGCGTCTGCCAGCCCCGGCTGGCGGCAGCGGCGATGTTTTCCGGCCGGTCATCGGCGAACAGCAACGCCTCCGGCGGCAGGCCGCTATCCCGTTCAACCCAGTCATAGATTGCAGGGAACGGTTTGACCCCACCGAAATGCCCCGAGACATAGCAGCGGTCGAACTCATCAAGGAAATCGTACCGCGTGCGCGCCAGATCGAAGGTGCCGATGCCGAAATTCGTCAGCGCGAACACCGGCACGCCCTTCGCCTTGAGCCTGCGCAACAGTGCCACCGACTGCGGGATCACCGGCCGCGCGATGTCGAGCCAGTTGTCATGCCACATCCGGATCGCGTCGGCGTGGTCCGGGTATGCCGCCGCCGTCGCGGCCACCGTGGCACGGAAATCGGCGCCGCGGTCGATGCGGTCGTTCATCGCGTGCAGATCAACCTCGGCGAACAGCGCGCGGCGGCGATCCGCGCCGATCATCCGGTCGAAATAGCGCTCCGGCTGCCATTCGATCAGCACGTTGCCGATGTCGAAGACGACCGCTTCGGGCCGGGTCATGCCGATGCCTCTTTCCTGGCCGCGTTCAATTCACGGTCCAATGCGTCCAGAAAACGCGAGCGGTCGGCCTTTGTAAAGGGCCTGCCGCCGCCCTGCCGGAACGGATCGGCGGCGCGCAGGTCGGCCATCAGGTCGCGCGTGGCCAGGATGGTGCCGATGTTGGCGGGGGTGAAGACCTCGCCGTTGTGGCGCACGACGCGCGCGCCCGCCGCGATGCATTTCGCGGCCAAGGGGATATCGCCGGTCACCACCACGTCGCCCCGCGCCGCGCGGTCGGCGATCCAGATGTCGGCAACATCCGGCCCGTCGGGCACATAGACCATCTCGACCAGCGGATTGGCAGAGGGGCGCAGGCCGCCGTTCGAGACGACATACATCCGCACGCCATGCCGGGTTGCCACCTTCTCGGCCTCGTCCTTCACCGGGCAGGCGTCGGCGTCGATGTAGACCGCGCTCACCCGAACAGCGCCTCGGCGTGGAAGCTGACATGGGCCTCCATGAAGGACGAGACGAAGAAGTAGCTGTGGTCATAGCCCTTCTGGATGCGGAAGGTGGCGGGTTGGCGGCGCCGCGCGATCGCTTCGATCAGCGCCTCGGGCATCAGCAGGTCGATGTACGGATCGCTGGCGCCCTGGTCGATCAGCAGAGGCCCGTCGAAGCCGCGCTTCTTCATCATCAGCGTGGCATCATGCGGCGCCCATTTCGCCTCATCCGCGCCAAGGTAGGCGGTGAACTGCTTGCGGCCCCAGTCCGAGGCCGTCGGGTGTGCGATCGGCGCGAAGGCCGAGACCGAACGGAACCGCCCCGGATAGGCCATCGCCAGCGTCAGCGCGCCGTGACCGCCCATCGAATGGCCGGTGATCGCCTGCGCCTCTTCCGCCACCGGGAAGGCGTTGAAGAGCAGTCGCGGCAGCTCTTCGGCCAGATAGTCCCACATGCGGAAATGGGGCGCCCAGGGCTTTTCGGTCGCGTTGACGTAGAACCCCGCGCCCTGACCCAGGTCGAAGGCCGCATCGTCGGCCACGCCCGGCCCCCGGGGCGACGTGTCGGGAAATATCAGCGCGATGCCCTGCTCGGCCGCCCAGCCCTGCGCCCCGGCCTTGGTCATCGCATTCTCATGCGTGCAACTCAGCCCCGAGAGGAACCAGAGCACCGGCACCGGCCCCTCCTGCGCCTCCTCCGGCAGGAACAGGCCGAAGGTCATGTCGCCGCCGCAGGCCTCGGAGGCGTGAGAGTACACCCCCTGCACGCCGCTGAACACGCGGTTTTCGGAAATCGTCTTCATCTTGTCGTCCTCCGTCAGGATGCGGTGATCCAGGCGATCACCGCCGAGACGGTCAGCACGCTGACCGCCGTGGAAATCAGGATCGAGGCCGAAACGCGCTGCGGCGCGACCCCGTAATGCTGGGCAAGGATGTAGGTGTTGCCCGCCACCGGCAGCGAGGCCGCCGCGATCATCACATGCGCGGCGAAGCGTTCGACCGGGAACAGCACCAGCGCCGCCACCGCCACCGCCGCCGGATGCAGCGCAAGCTTGCAGAACGACAGCCAGGCCGCCACCTCGATCCGCTCGGCCGACCGCGCGGCCAGCGAGGCGCCGATCGCGAACAGCGCACCCGGTGTCGCGGCGCCGCCCAGCAGCCCCATGAAATCGTTCACCGGACCGGGCACCGGCACGCCGGTCGCCGACCAGCCGAGCCCCAGCGCCATCGACACGATCATCGGGTTTTTCAGCAGGCTCGCCCCCAGCACCTTGCCCACGCCCAGCGACACCCGCCCCTCGCGCGCGGCGGTGATCATCAGGGTGATCAGGCTGGAAAACACGATCATGTCGATGGTCAGCACCATCAGTTCCGGCCCTGCCGCCTTCGGCCCCAAAAGCGCGATCAAGAGTGGCACGCCCAGAAAGCCGGTGTTGCCGCAAACCGCACATTGCGCCTCGACCGCCGCCTCGGCCAGCGTGACGCGGCGGATCAGCGCCACCCCGAAGGCCAGCAGGTAGACCAGCGTGCAGCCGGACAGGTAGGCCAGCACGAAGGGGGTGGAATAAATCTCGGCCAGCGACAGGTTCGAGGCGAACTTGAACAGCATTGCCGACAGCGCGAAGTAGAACACGAACCTGGTGATCGCGGCGGTGCCCTGCGCGCTCAGGAACCCGGTGCGCCCGGCGATATAGCCGACGCCGATCAACGCGAAGAAGGGCAGCACGCGGATCAGAACCTCGATCATCGGCGCGCCCTCCTTCTGCGTTCATCTTGGCGCAAATATCCCCGCCAGAGGCTGGAGTCCTTTTCGCAGGCAAAACTTTCGAGCCTCCGGCGGGGATATTTGCGCCAAGATGAAAGGGCAAGGCCAGAGTCAGCCGGGCGCCGACATCACCGTCATGATCTCGGCCAGCGGTTTCCTGATCTTGGCGGCGGCGGGCACGGTGGCGTCTTCGTTGGGGTCACCGACGGGAAGGATCATCACCACCTTCTCCGAGGCGGGGCGGCCGCAGAGGTCTGGCAGGAACGTCATCGGGTTCGGGGCGTGTTCAAGGCAGACCAGCCCGGCATGGTGGATCGCCGCGATCAGGAAGCCGGTGGCGATGCCGACGCTTTCGAGGACGTCGTGGTTCTTGGAGCGTGCGCCGCCCCTGGAGGTGCCCCAGCGCTGAGTGAAGACCACGATGAGCCAGGGCGCGAGGTCGAGGTGGGGCTTCGACACGCCGGTGCCGATGGGTTCCAGCGCGCGCAGCCCGGGTCATCCTTGTGAAACATGCTACCTCCCACACCGGAGATCAGCCCGCGCCGATCAGCGCCCCCGCGGCAAAGACGAGAGCACCGCCCACGACGACCTGCAGGGCGGCGCGGAAGAAGGGGGTTTCCATGTATCTGTTCTGAATCCAGGCGATCGCCCAAAGCTCGAAGAACACCACGATCATGGCGATGATCGTGGCCGTCCAGAACGCGGGGAGCAGGTAGGGCAGGGCGTGGCCAAGGCCGCCCACCGCGGTCATGATGCCCGAGGCCAGCCCGCGCTTGATCGGCGAGCCGCGCCCCGACAGGACGCCATCGTCATGCGCGGCCTCGGTGAAGCCCATCGAGATGCCCGCGCCGACCGCGGCGGCGAGGCCGACCAGCAGGGTGGTGTGGGAATCATGGGTGGCGAAAGCGGTGGCGAAGATCGGCGCGAGGGTCGAGACCGAGCCGTCCATCAGCCCGGCCAGCCCCGGCTGCACCCAGGTCAGGATGAACTGCCGTTTCGCGGCGCGGTTCTCTTCTTCCCGGGTGTCCGCGTCGAGGTGCTGGCCGGTCAGCTCTTCGGCCTTGTGGGTGTGGCCCGCCTCGGCCGCCGCGAGGTCGCCCAGCAGTTTGCGCGTGGGGGCGTCCTGCGTGTTGGCCGCGGCGCGGGTGTAGAACGCTTCGGCCTGCCGTTCCATCGCGGTCGCTTCGTCGCGGATCGTATCGAGCGAGAGGTTCTGCACCAGCCAGACCGGGCGGCGCGCGTAGAAGCCCGCCACATGCTCGCGCCGCAAGAGCGGGATGACCTCGCCGAACCGGCTCTGGTGCAGCTCGATCAGGCGGCGGCGGTGGCCATCCTCTTCGATCGCCATGCCGTCGAAGATCGCGGCCGAGGCCGGAAACTCCGCCCGCAGGCGCTGGGCGTAGGTGCGGTAGATCTGCGCGTCATCCTCTTCGGACGAGATCGCGAGCGCGAGCATCTCCTGCTCGGACAGGTCGGAGAAACGGCGGCGGCTCGATACACCGGGGATCATGCGGGGCTCCGTGCTTAGAATGCTTCTAAACTAGCAGCCACGCATGAAACTGCAAGGCGTGACGACACGCGGCGAGGGTCCGGCTTGCTCCGACTGAACCGAACGGTTTATGCTCGACACGGGGGGACAAAGCTGGATGGCCATCGCAGTCGCAGGGGTGAAGCGCGGCCGGAAATACGATCAGGTGCTGGAAGGCGCCCGGACGGTGTTTCTGCGCGACGGTTTCGAAGGTGCCAGCGTCGATGACATCGCGCGCGAGGCGGGCGTCTCGAAGGCCACGCTTTACAGCTACATTCCGGACAAGCGGCTGCTGTTCCTGGAGGTGGCGCGATCGGAATGCGCGCGACAGGCGGCCGCCGCGATCCAGTTGACCGACATGACCGCCCCGCCGCGCGAGGTGCTGACCGCCGCCGCCCGCCGCCTTGCCGCCTTCGTGACCTCTGAATTCGGGCAGCGCATGTTCCGCATCTGCGTCGCTGAAAGCGACCGCTTTCCCGAACTCGGCCGCGCCTTCTACGAATCCGGCCCGCTCCTGGTGCGCGAACGCCTGGCGGCCTATCTGCGCGCCGCCAGCGCGCGGGGCGAGTTGAAGATCGACGACATCGACCTGGCCGCCGACCAGTTTGCCGAATTGTGCAAGGCCGACATTCATGCCCGGACGATCTTCGGGACCGGCGCCGCTTGCGCGCCGTGCGACATCGAGCGCACCATCACCGGCGCGGTCGAGATGTTCCTGGCGCGCTATGGGGTGCGTTAGCCGGGGCAGGCCGCGATCGTGGCCGCGCCGCCCGGCAGATAGCCTGCCAGCGTCGTGCCGGGCTGCACCAGAGTGAACCGCGTGCCAGCGGGCGATAGCGTCAGCGTCAACGCGATCGGGCCTGCGGGGTCGGCCGTGGGGCTGGTGCGGCAGGGCGTGAATGTCACTGTGATCTGCGCCTGTGGATTGGCGCGGGCCGCGCGCCAGGTGGCAACCGTGGCCTCCAGCGCCGAGAGTTGCGCCGTCGTGGGCGTGGCCAGCGCGAGCGTCATGTCGGGGCCCGGCGTGCCAGCGTCGGCCAGCGCATCGGCGGCGGTGGTGGTCTCGCCGGTCTTGTCGTTGGTGGCGCTCATCCGCAGTTCGGCCGAACCGGGCAGCACCGCGAAGCCGGGCGGCAGCGCCAGCGTGACGCGCAGCTTGGCCGGGTCGGCGGTCAGGGGGTCGGCAAACGTCCAAGCCCCGCTGGCCGATGCGGCCGCCACGGCGACGGCGGCAAGGGCGGCGCGCAGAACGAGAAGGGGCATCATCGGCGGTGGGCGTCCTGTCTTGTCCGGTCCGGTCCGGGCGAAAACCCCGGCCCCGCGCCCCGTGCGCGGAAAGTCGCGCATTTCTCCATGAAACCGTCACAAAGTGCAAGCGTGCACGGGGGTTTGTCTTGACTCGGTTGGCATCCGTGGCGTGAAGGACTCAGCGCAGATGCAGCGCGACCTCGTTTCGACGGTTCCACGGCAGCGTGAAGGGCGAGTCGTAGAACATGTAGAACACGTCGCCGGTGACGCTCAGCCCCGTCCGGGCGACGGCGCCCCGCAAATCGTCGGCCTTTTCAGACAGTCGCCCGGCCGTCGGCAACCCCGAGAATGTCATCACCACCACACGCGTCTCGGGCGTTTCGGCAAAGCGGATGCTGTCGTCCTTCGGCTTTGGCAAGGTATCGAGCGTGTAGGTGCCGGGCATCCCGAACTGCACCGTCCACTGTCCGTCGCCACCCGTCTGGGTGACGGGGGTGGTCATCGCGATCTTCGCGGGTTCCTGCGTGACCGGCGTCGTCATTGCGATCTGGCCCGCGCCTTGGTTGCCGCCGAAGATATAGCCCGCAAGCATGCGGAATCCCCGGCTTGCGGCGGTCGAGCGATCACCATCCACCGTGACCTCGGCCACGAGATGGGGCGGGTAGTGCCGCACTTCCACCACGCCCTCGGTCTGCTCGACCGTGTAGTCAGCCGTTTCGTAACCCTTGTACATCATGCCTCCGCAGGGCGGATCGCCCCCGCCAAAAGAACACCGGCAACCATCATCGCCCGAAACATCGCGCACCTCCGTGATGCGGGTTAAACGCAGGCACCGCGGCTCCGGTTCACCATGCGGCCATATTGCCACTCGGCGGATTCGGGCGTAGAACCTCGGCCATGCTGCGCTTTTTCGACATCGGCGACCGCGCCCGCCTGCCTTGGCGCTTTTACGGGGCGACCTGCTCCGTTCTCGCCCGACTCTGAGCGGGTGCCTGCGCGCGCCTGCGCGCCACCTTGCCTGACCCGATATCCCCCATTCCGCGAGAGATTGAGCCATGTCCGCTCCCCGTACGCTCTATGACAAAATCTGGGACGACCATGTCGTCCAGCAATCCGACGACGGCACCTGCCTGCTGTATATCGACCGTCACCTCGTGCATGAGGTCACGTCGCCGCAGGCGTTCGAAGGCCTGCGCCTGACCAACCGCAAGGTGCGCGCGCCCGAAAAGACCATCGCCGTGCCCGACCACAACGTGCCCACCACGCCGGGGCGTGAGACCCACATCGACAACGAGGAAAGCCGGATTCAGGTCGAGGCGCTCGACAAGAACGCGCGTGATTTCGGGGTGGTCTACTATCCGGTGTCTGACGTGCGGCAAGGCATCGTGCATATCGTCGGGCCGGAACAGGGCTGGACCCTGCCGGGGATGACCGTCGTCTGCGGTGACAGCCATACCGCGACCCACGGCGCCTTCGGCGCGCTGGCGCATGGCATCGGTACCTCGGAAGTGGAGCACGTGCTGGCGACCCAGACGCTGATCCAGAAGAAGTCAAAGAACATGAAGGTGGAAATCACCGGCAGCTTGCGCCCCGGCGTCACCGCCAAGGACATCACGCTCAGCGTCATCGGCGCCACCGGCACCGCGGGCGGCAACGGCCATGTCATCGAATACTGCGGTCAGGCGATCCGCGAACTGTCGATGGAAGGCCGCATGACCGTGTGCAACATGGCGATCGAGGGCGGCGCCCGCGCCGGCCTGATCGCGCCGGACGAAAAGACCTTCGCCTATGTCATGGGCCGCCCGCACGCCCCGAAAGGCGCGCAGTGGGAGGTCGCGATGGCCTACTGGGCGACACTGTTCACCGACGAGGGCGCGCATTTCGACAAGGTCGTGACGCTGAAGGGCGAGGATATCGCCCCTGTCGTCACCTGGGGCACCAGCCCCGAAGACGTGCTGCCGATCACCGGCGTGGTGCCCGCGGCCGCGGATTTCCACGGCGGCAAGGTCGAGGCGGCGCAACGGTCGCTGGACTACATGGGCCTGACGCCGGGCACCAAGCTGACCGACATCAAGATCGACACGGTGTTCATCGGCTCCTGCACCAACGGCCGGATCGAGGATCTGCGGGCGGCGGCGGCGGTGCTGAAGGGGCGTAAGATCGCGCCGGGGATGCGCGCGATGGTGGTGCCCGGATCGGGCCTCGTGCGCGCGCTGGCCGAGGAAGAGGGGCTGGCGCAGATCTTCATCGACGCCGGGATGGAATGGCGGCTGGCCGGCTGCTCGATGTGCCTTGCGATGAACCCCGACCAGTTGTCGCCGGGCGAGCGTTGCGCGGCGACCAGCAACCGCAACTTCGAGGGCCGTCAGGGCCGCGGCGGACGCACCCACCTGCTTTCCCCCGCGATGGCGGCGGCGGCGGCGATCACCGGGCATCTGACCGATATCCGCGAGATGATGGGCGAGGAAGTGTGATGCGCATCCATTCCATTCGCGTCAAGAACTTCAAGACACTGCGGGATGTCCATATGAAGGACATCCCGAACTTCGCTGTTCTCATTGGCGCGAACGGAACCGGAAAAACGTCGTTCATAGACGTATTCGGATTTCTGCGAGACTGCTTGGTGCATAACGTAAGGACAGCGGTGCAGAAGCGCGCTGGGTTCGCACAATTAGTCTCGCGCGGCCATGAAGGCGAAGCAATCGAGATTGAGCTAAAAGTTCAGCTAGACTTTGAAAAAGAAGGCAAATCACGCACTGTAACTTACCGCGTCGAAGTTGCAGAAGAGGGCAGAAAGATCGTTGTTGTTAGAGAGATTCTGAGCTTTCGTCGCCGGGGCAACAAGGGACAACCATTCCATTTTATCGATTTCACAAGGGGGGAAGGTCAAGCCGTCGAAGAAACCGCAGATTCTTTTGATGCCGTTCTTGACTACACACAACTCAATCGAGAACCATTTACCTTGGATGGACCCGATATCCTTGCGCTTAAGGCGTTAGGCCAGTTCAAGCGGTTCGAGGCAGCGAGTCAACTGCGCGAGTTGATCGAGGGGTGGAGTGTAAGCGATTTTCATATCGAAAAAGCTCGTCCAGAGCCGGATGCCGCTCCAGCGGAACACCTGAATGAGGACGGGTCGAATCTTGCACTCTACGCCCAGTATCTGAACGAAAACCATCCCAACATTTTCAAAGGGCTGTTGAGGCAGATGGCCGAGCGCGTTCCCGGCATTGCGGAGGTCCGTCCTGAGGATACAGGCGATGGACGTGTTGCGCTGCGGTTTCGGGATGCTGCTTTCGACAAAGGTTTTCTTGCGCGATATGTGTCGGACGGGACCATCAAGATGTTCGCCTATCTTGCGCTTCTTGCCGACCCGGACCCGCATCCGCTTCTTTGTATCGAGGAGCCCGAGAACCAGCTTTACCCGAGCCTCCTCGCAATCCTCGCAGAGGAGTTTGCCGCCTACACGCAGGCGCGCAAGAACAAGGCGCAGGTCTTCGTCACAACCCATTCGCCCGATTTCCTCAGCGCTGTGCCGCTAGAGTCGATCTACTGGATGCAAAAGGAGAGCGGATTCACGACCATCCATCGGGCTGGCGACGACGCGCAATTGAAGGCTCTCGTTGCGGAAGGTGACCGCCCCGGTTGGTTGTGGCGCGAAGGGCTGTTTAGTGGGGCGGACCCTCTATGACGCTCGTCATTCTTACGGAAGAGCCTTCGATGAAGACGACTCTCGAACATATCCTTCCCAAGCTTGGTATAGACTTGGGAAGCGTGACGATCATCGCTCATCAGGGTAAGAGTGATTTAGAGCGCTCGATCCCAAGAAAACTCCGAGGATGGCAGGTGCCAGGCGCGCGTTTTCTGATCCTCCGCGACAATGATCGCGGAGATTGTAGAGCGCGAAAAACACTTCTGTGGACACTCGTTAACGCTGCCGGAAAGGCCGGGCATAGCAAGGTCAGGATCGTTTGCCAAGAACTTGAAGCATGGTTCCTTGCAGACCTGCCAGCACTTGTCGCTGCCGGTTATGTAGCTACAGGGAAGTATCCGAAGTTCTCAACAAAAGACCCCGACGCGATCCCTCATCCGGCCGAGGAGATGGATAGGATCCGCCCCGGGTATGGAAAGATGATCGGCGCATCCGAAATTGCTCCGTATCTGGATACAAGCAACACACGCTCGGCCAGCTTTCGCAACACCATTCAGGCGATCCGCGACCTGACCGCCGCCTAAGGAGAAGATAACATGGACAAATTCACCACCCTCACCGGAGTCGCGGCGCCGATGCCGCTGGTCAACATTGACACCGACATGATCATCCCCAAGCAGTTCCTGAAGACCATCGCCCGCACCGGCCTTGGCAAGAACCTGTTCGACGAGATGCGCTACACGCTCGACGGGGCGGAAATCCCCGGCTTCGTGCTGAACCAGCCGGCTTATCGGAACGCCGAGATCCTCGTGGCGGGCGAAAACTTCGGCTGCGGCTCGTCGCGCGAACATGCGCCCTGGGCGCTGTTGGATTTCGGCATCCGCTGCGTGATCTCGACCAGCTTTGCCGACATCTTCTTCAGCAACTGCTTCAAGAACGGCATCCTGCCGATCGTGCTGCCGAAGGAAGCGGTGGACGTGCTGATGGACGACGCCCGCAAGGGCGCCAACGCCCGCATCACGGTGGACCTGGAAAGCCAGACCGTCACCACCTCGGACGGGCAAAGCTTTGCCTTCGACGTTGACCAGTTCAAGAAACACTGCCTTCTGAATGGGTTGGATGACATCGCGTTGACGCTGGAAAAGGCCAAGGCGATCGACAGCTACGAGGCCAGGAACGGCACGCTGCACCCCTGGGTGTGAGCCCGCGTTCAACCGCAAGAAGGGGTCGCCTGCCGGGCGGCCCCTTTTTTGCCGCCAAATTGATGCAAAGTAGCGACAGATTCTCCTTCAAAGCGCCGCAGCAAAAGAACTTTCTTAAGAAGCCATTGATCGGCTGCGTGAAAGAAGGCAAAACTTGGGCACGTTTGAGGCGAAGCGCCACAATTGGCGCGACCGACTAGGAACAAGGGGGCGGCATCGCACCTCCCCCGTCCGGGTTGAGGGAAGAAGAGCGGTGGTTCACAGGGTTCCGGGCGCGATCATTCGCGCACTGTTGATTGTTGTCATGCTGGCCACGCCCGCATTGCTGTTGCCTGGCGGCAGCACGGATGTGACGCAAGCCATTGCCTTTGTTGCCATCTTTGCGGGTGCGCTGACGTTTTCCGAATATGCCTCGGCCTATCCGGGGCTGATCGAGTTTCGCTATGCGCCGCCGTTCAACCGCATCCGCTACGTCTCGCTCTTGCTCACCGTCTTCCTGCTGACGGTGATCTGCCGTGGCCATGACGACCCGACACCCTTCGCCGCATTCGTGCAGGCGATCGGCACGGTGATCGGCCGCGCGATCGACATTCCCTACAGCCCGGTGCGGCTGATCACGCTGATGCTGCCGGTCGATACGCCCTCTGCCCAAGTCGCCCTGGTGCGCACCGCGGCGGGCATGGCCTATCTGATCTCGCTTCTGATGCTGTCGATCTTTGTCGTGGTGCTGAAGGTGTTCCGCTGGCCCGCCAACCACGGCGCCTTCAACGTCTGGGTCAACCTGCCGACGTTCGACCCCACCGTGGGAGGCGATGTCGTCGCGCGGCTCGAACGCGATGCGCGCTTTAACATTGCGTTAGGGTTTCTGCTGCCATTCCTGGTGCCTGCCGTGGTGAAGGCGGCGGCGACCTCGCTACAGCCGATCACGCTTGATGCGCCGCAGACGCTGATCTGGACAATCTCGGCATGGGCCTTTCTTCCCGCTTCACTCTTCATGCGCGGCATCGCGATGGGCCGCATCGCCGACATGATCCGCGAAAAGCGCCGCCAGAACGGCGCGGCCAGGGCCGGATCGTTGCAGCCGGTCTGATCTGGCTGCTGGCCGGGGCCGCCTTGGCGGAACCACTGCGGCTTGCGATCTACACGGTCGAGCTGGCCCGCAAGGGCCCGGCGCTGCTGTTGCAGGCCATCGCCGGGGGCAAGGATGCGCAGGTCGCGGCCTCTGTCGCTGTGATCGCCCGCGTGAACCCCGACGTGATCCTGCTGACCGGGTTCGACTGGGATGACGGGCAGGCCGCGCTGTCGGCCTATGCCGACCGGCTGGCGCAGGCGGGGGCCGCCTATCCGTTCCGCTTTTCCGTCCGGCCCAATACCGGGATGCCAACCGGCCTTGATCTCGATGGCGACGGGCGGCTGGGCGGGGCGGGTGACGCGCAGGGGTTCGGCGCCTTCACCGGGCAGGGGGGAATGGCGGTCCTGTCGCGTCTGCCGGTGGATGTCACGGCCTCGCGCGATTTTTCGGGCTTTCTCTGGCGCGACCTGCCGGAGGGGCAGCTTGACGCCGCAGGGCTGCCCGCGGGCGCGGCCCCGATCCTGCGGCTGGCCGAGACGGGCGCCTGGGATATTGCACTGACCCGTCCGGGCGGCGCCACCCTTCACCTGCTGGCCTTCGCCGCCAGTCCGCCGGTGTTCGACGGGCCGGAAGACCGCAACGGCCGCCGCAACCACGACCAGATCGCGTTCTGGCAGGCGCTGCTGGATGGTCGTCTGCCCATCCCGCCACCCAAGGGGCCGTTTGTGCTGCTGGGCGACGCGAACCTCGACCCGGCCGATGGCGACGGGCAGCACGCGGCGATCCGAGCGCTGCTGGCCGATCCACGCCTGATCGACCCCGCGCCGTCCAGCACCGGGGCCGTCAAGGCCGCGCTGCTGCCGGTGAACGCGGGCCACGCCGGTGATCCCGGCCGCCCGACCGTGCTGTGGGACAAGCCGGGCCAGCCGGGCAGCCTGCGCGTCGACTATGTGCTGCCCTCGGCCGGGCTTGCCGTGACGGGCGCGGGCGTGTTCTGGCCCGCTCAGGGGGAACCAGGGGCCGCAGACGCCGCCACCGCCTCACGCCACCGTCTGGTCTGGGTGGGCCTTGACCTGCCCTGAGCGCACCGCGCCCAAGGCCACGGCCTCCTCGGCCGCGATCCGGTTCAGCGGGGTCAGGCGGAAATCGGGCAGCAAGCGGTGGAACATCGCGCCGGACAGTTCGTGGGGGGTGTCGTAAAGGTAGCGCATCTCGGTCAGTTCGCGCGCCAGTTCCCAGACCGGCGAGGCCAGCCGCATCAGCCACCACGGGAAGCCGCCGATGCGCAGCGTCTTGCCGGTGGCTTCCTCCAGCGCCTGCTTCCATTCGTTCAGGCTGACGGTCACACCGGGGAACGCCACGTCGGCGAAGGCTGGCAGTTGGTCGCGCATTTCGGCCAGTGCCACGGCGGCGCGCGTCATGTCGGGGATATGGGCATAGGCGCGGCGCACGTCGGGGCGACCCATCGCGGTGATGCGGCCCTTCGCCAGCCCTTTCAGCACCACCATGTCCAGAATCGTCCTGGCGTTGCCGGGGTCGATGAAATCGCCACCGCGCAGGATGATGGTGTGAACGCCGTCAGCGGCGGCCTTGCGATAGGCGGCCTCCAGTTCGGCGCGGATGCGGCCCTTGCGGGCAACCGGGCGGTGCGGCGTGGCCTCGTCCCAAGGCCCCGGCTGGTCGCCGAAGACGTAGGCGTTGCCCGGCACGATCACCGTGGCGCCGCTCGCCTTTGCGGCGGCGATCACCTGCGCGGTGATCTGCGGCAACAACGTCTTCCAGTCGTGGTAGGCGGGCGGGTTCATCGCGTTGACGATCACATCGGCGCCCTGCGCATCGCGGGCCATGTCGCCGGTCTTGCGGTCAAAGCGGCGCACCTGCCACCCGGCGGCGGCAAAGGCACGGGCGGCAGCGGCACCAAAGACGCCCGAGGCGCCGAGGATAAGGACGGTTCCGGTCATCATGTTCTCCTGTCTTTGTCGGTTGCGAAGAAAGGTAAGCTATGCCTTGATGTATTGAAACTGCGGATCTTCGCATGTTAGGCATTCACAAATGAATAGAATTGATCCCCTCGACTGGTCACTGATCCGCTCGATCCTCGCCGTGGCCGAGGCGGGATCGCTTTCGGCCGCCGCGCGCGACCTTGGGCTCAGCCAGCCGACGCTGGGTCGTCAGGTGCAGGCGGCCGAGGCGGCGCTGGGTGTTGCGGTCTTCCGCCGCCATCCCCGCGGGCTGGAGCTGACCGAGGCGGGCGCCGCCCTGCTGGAACCGGCACGCGAGATGCGGGCGGCGGCGGCCAGGCTGTCGCTGCTGGCGGCGGGGCGCGAAACCCGGCTGTCGGGCACCGTGCGGATCAGCGCCAGCATGGTGACAGCGCATCATACGCTGCCGCCGATCCTTGCCCGCCTGCGCGCCGAGGAACCCGAGATCGAGATCGAGCTGCACGCCTCGGACGCCAGCGACAACCTGTTGTGGCGCGAGGCCGACATTGCCGTGCGCATGTATCGCCCCGATCAGCCCGACCTGATCGCGCGGCATCTGGGCGACAGTCGGCTGGGCGTGTTCGGCGCCCAAGGCTACCTTGACCGTCGCGGCGTGCCGCTGACCGCCGAGGACATGATGCGGCACGATTGGGTCGGCCTCGATCGGTCGGACCTGATGCTGGAAGGGTTCCGCGCGCTGGGCCAGCCGGTGGACCGGCATTTCTTCCGGCTGCGCTGCGACGATCAGGCGGCGAACTGGGCGCTGGTGCGGGCGGGCGCGGGGCTTGGCATTGCGCAACTGGCCGTGGCGCGGGCGGCACCGGGAATGGTGCAGGTGGTCCCCGACCTGCCGCTGCCCGCGCTGCCGGTCTGGCTGACGGCGGCCGAGGCGCTGCGCGACACGCCCCGCCTGCGCCGGGTCTGGGATGCGCTGGCCGAGGGGCTGGCGGCCGTCGTGGCTGCTTGATTCCGTTCCGGCGAAGGGCTAGGCCAGCCACGTCAATTCACGGAGCGGCGCACATGAGCAATCCTTCCCTTCTGATCCTTCCCGGCGACGGCATCGGCCCCGAAGTCATGGCCGAAGTGCGCCGCATCATCGACTGGCTGGGCGCGAAGCGGGGCATCCATTTCGACGTGTCCGAGGGGCTGGTGGGCGGCTGCGCCTATGACAAATACGGCACCCCCTTGCATGACGACACGATGGCCGCGGCGCAGGCGGCGGACGCGGTGCTGCTGGGCGCCGTCGGCGGGCCGAAGTATGACAGCCTGCCGTTTGCGCTGAAGCCCGAACGCGGACTGCTGCGGCTGCGCAAGGAGATGGACCTTTACGCCAACCTGCGCCCGGCGCAGTGCTTTGACGCGCTGGCCGATTTCTCGTCGCTGAAGAAGGACGTGGTGGCCGGCCTCGACATCATGATCGTGCGCGAACTCACCTCGGGGGTCTACTTCGGCGAGCCGCGCGGCATCTTCACCGAGGGCAACGAGCGCGTCGGCATCAACACCCAGCGCTATACCGAGTCCGAGATTGCCCGCGTGGCCCGCTCGGCGTTCGAACTGGCGCGCAAGCGGCACAACAAGGTCTGCTCGATGGAGAAGGCCAACGTGATGGAATCGGGTGTGCTCTGGCGCGAGGTCGTGCAGAAGGTGCACGACGAGGAATACCCCGATGTTGCGCTGTCGCACATGTATGCCGACAACGGCGCGATGCAGCTGGTGCGCTGGCCCAAGCAGTTCGACGTGATCGTGACCGACAACCTCTTTGGCGACATCCTGTCGGATTGTGCGGCGATGCTGACCGGTTCGCTGGGGATGCTGCCCTCGGCCAGCCTCGGCGCGCCGATGGCGAACGGGCGGCCCAAGGCGCTTTACGAACCCGTGCACGGCTCGGCGCCCGACATCGCCGGGCAGGGCAAGGCCAACCCGATCGCCAGCATCCTGTCGTTCGCGATGGCGCTGCGCTATTCGTTCGGGATGGGCGACGAGGCCGCGCGGGTTGAAGCGGCGGTGGAAAAGGTGCTCGCCGATGGCGTTCGCACTGCCGACCTGATGGGGCCGGAGGGCGGCACCCCGGTCACGACCACCGGCATGGGCGACGCGATCCTCGCCGCATTGGACGCGAGCCTCTGAGGCAGGCCAGAGCGGCCTGACGCCGGGAGCGGCGCGAGCCTCGCGCCGCGCCGTTACTGCTTGATGACGAAGTTCCGCATCATCTCGGCCCGCTTGAAGAAGCCGGGTCCGAGCTGAACAACCCGGTTGTCGTGCCGCCAGAGCCAGGCCGCGCCTTCGATCAGCGCACCGTTCGCGTCGATCTTCACCACCACGCGGTTCTTGCTGCGCGTCGAATTGCCGGAGCCCTTCCCGGTGCAGTCCTTCTTGAGGAACTTCTCGCCCTGCGCCCGCGCGGCGGGGTACTCGGCAAGCAGCTCGATGCCCATGTAGTAGGCGTTCGGTGTATCGCTGTTGGTCGTTCCCTTGACGATCCCGCCCTGCAGCAGTCCGAGGTCGTCGGCCCAGCTTTTGTGTTCTTGGTCGTTTTCGCTATACGCAAGAACCACACCCATCGCCGTTCCCTTCGCTTGTGGCCAATCGTCGCCGAGCATGACACCGGGCCCCGGCTTCACCAACGGAAATGCTGACCTTTCTGCCGCCGCGCCGCACAATCGGCCGTGATCGGCGGTGCAAATCAGCCAGGTCGGCGCCCCCGGCTCATTGCGTCCCCGCCGGGTCAATTGGGCTGGCGATGAACCGGTAGTGGCCGATGCTGCGCGGGTGGGCGGTGCCCGCCGGGCCGCAGCGCCTCGGTCATGGTCTGCATGCCGACGGGGAACAGCCCGATCGCCCCCAGATCCGTCAGGAGGCCCGCCGCCATTCGCCGCCTTGTGCTTCGCGGCAAGGATCATGCCTGGACCGGAAACACCCAACCGCAGGCCTAGACGCGCCGCGGGATGGGAGCCCGCTCTGGGCATTCCCGGCTGTTGGCGCTAACCTTGCCGGTGTTCGAGCGATCTGAAGGCCATCACGACCATGCGGATGACAAACAACCTCCGGGGTGCGCTGATTGCGCTTCTGGGCTTCGGGCTTTTCTCGACGCATGATGCCATCATCAAGCATCTGGGCGTCGAATACACCGCGTTCCAGATCATCTTCTTCCGCACGCTGATGAGCTTTCCGCTGATCACCGTGATGCTGATGCAGGACAAGTCGGCGGGCCACCTGCGACCGAACCATCCGTGGTGGATCACGCTGCGCATGGCGTCCGACATGCTGGCCGGGGCCGGGGCCTTCTACGCCTTTTCGGTGCTGCCGCTGGCGCAGGTCTATGCGATGCTGTTCGCCTCGCCCTTGCTGATCACCGTGCTGGCGATCCCGATCCTGGGCGAGCGGGTGCGGTTGCGGCGCGGGTTGGCGGTGCTGACCGGCCTGATCGGCGTGCTGATCGTGCTGCGCCCCGGCGCGGTGCCGATCAGCCTGGGCCATATCGCGGCGATGGCCTCGGCGGTGGGGGGCGCGACCTCGTCGATCATCGCGCGCAAGATCGGGCAGGACGAACGCAGCGCGGTGATCCTGCTTTACCCGATGATGGCGAACTTCCTGGTGATGGGGGCGCTGATGCCCTTCGTCTATGTGCCGATGCCGGTCGGCGACCTTGGCGGCATGACGCTGGTCGCGGTCTTCGCCATCGTGGCGGGCCTTTGCACCATCACCGCCTATCGCAATGCCGAGGCGATGATCGTGGCGCCGATGCAATACTCCCAGATCCTCTGGGCGATCCTGTTCGGCTGGCTGTTCTTCAACGAAGGGATCGACGGCTACACCGCGCTGGGCATCGCCGTCATCATCGGCAGCGGCCTTTACATCCTGTTCCGCGAAAGCGGGTCGGGGGTGTCCGACAACCGCCCGGTGTCGCACACCCGGTCACGCCCCGATGCCGGGCCGGGCTCGCGGATCGGCGCCTTCCTGAACCGCAACCGCACACAGGAGTGACCCCTTGCAAATCCCCTGCCGAGTCGGTAACTCCCGCGCATCGGTCGGAGTGTAGCGCAGTCTGGTAGCGCACCTGCTTCGGGAGCAGGGGGTCGGAGGTTCGAATCCTCTCACTCCGACCAGATTTTTCCCAAGATCACGGCGCCTTGCGCGCGGCGAGCCCCGAGATGATCTCGTCGTCGCCCCCGGACCTGGCCTCCAGATGCCCGGTCTGCAACCGCTGCAACTCGGCCAGCTTCTCCCACTGGCGCGCCATCTGGTAGTCGAACCGCTCGTGCAGTTGGCGGATTTCCAGCTCGGCCTTCAGGTTCACCTGGTAATCGTTCTCCGACCGCACGCGGTCTTTCGTTTCCTGGCGTTTCTGGCTCATCATGATCACCGGCGCCTGGATCGCCGCGATGCACGACAGCACGAGGTTCAAGAGGATGTAGGGGTAGGGATCGAAGGGCCCGCGGAACATGTTGATCGAGTTCAGAGCGATCCAGCCCAGCAGAACGACCATGAAGACCCCGATGAAGGTCCACGAGCCGCCGAACGAGGCGACATGGTCGGCCATGCGCTCGCCGAAGGTCTCTTCCTCCAGAATCTGCTCTTCCGGGTTCTGCGCCAGGATCTCGCCGGTTTCGAAGCTTTCGATCACCTCACGGTCCAGCGCCGTCAACTCGCCGCGTTCCTCTTCCAGCAGGTCTTCGAGGTAAAGCCGCCGGTAGCGGGCCAGATCATCGCGACAGACGCGGTCACCATGCGTGATGTCGGGGTGGTCCTTGCGCATCAGGTCGTAGATGCCTGGCCGGATCGACCGGGCGGACCGCAGGTCGGCCGCGTCGCAGGTCTTGCCGCAGACGGCACAGGTGCCGTCGTGTGACGCGTCGTCAATGTCGTTGGCGCGGTCCCGCATTGCACCTTGCCCCCTGCGGTGGATGGCGCCCGGAGCAGCCTTTGACCCCGGGGCCTGGAGTCACTCATCGGGTTGACCAAAAGCCGATTTCGCCCGATTTGTAAATTCGATTGCCCGACACATCAATTTGATCAAAGACAAGCTAGCTGCAATGTGGATCGGGCAATGTGGATCGGGCGGATGGCGAGCATGAAGACCTGTGCCAGTATCTTGGTGGTGGTGCTTGGCCTCGCCGTGTTCGCGCCGATGCTGGCCACGGCCGGGTCTGCGCCCGCGGTCGAGCCCCTTGCGGTGCAGATCGTCACGGTTGCCCACACGAGCGACACCCGAAGCCTGTCGCTGACCGGAGAGGTCGCGCCGCGTGACACGCTGTCGGCCTCGTTCCCGACCTCGGGGCGGGTCGTGGCGATGCTGGTGCAGCGCGGCGATCATGTCGCGGCGGGCGCGCCACTGGCCCGCATCGACGCGGTGCAGCAGGATCAGGCGCTGCGCTCGGCCGGGGCGGCACTGACCACGGCGCAGGCGAGCGCCGCCAAGGCCCGCGACGATGCCGACCGCCAGGACGGCTTGCTGGAACAGGGTGCGACGACCCGGAGTGCGCGCGACACCGCCGCCGACACCCTGCGCGCGGCCGAAGCAGGCGTGGCCCAGGCCGAGGCCGATCTGGACCGCGCGACGAAGGCGGTGGCCGATACCGTGATGACCGCCCCCGCCGACGCCACCGTGACCGACCGGATGGCGGAACTGGGTCAGGTCGTCGGCGCCGCGCAGCCGGTGATGACGCTGGCGCTGGGCGAGCGCTACGATGCGATCTTCGAGGTGCCGGAGGTGTTGCTGACCACGCTGCCACTGGCGCCGCCACAGGTGAAGGTGTCGCCGGTCGACCGCCCCGAGGTTTCGGTGATCGGCACGCTGCGGCAGATCTCGCCGCTGGTCGATGCAAGCCGGGGCACGGTGAAGATCACCGTGGCGATGCCGTCCTTGCCGCCGGGGGTCAGCTTTGGCGATGCCGTCGTCGGCACGGTTCAGCGCGCCGACCCGGCGCAGATCAGCCTGCCGTGGTCGGCGATTTCCGCCACGGCCGACGGCCCCGCCGTCTGGGTGGTCGATCCGGCGACCCATGCCGTGACGCTGCGCCCGGTGCAGGTGCTGCGCTACGAAACCGGGCGGATCGTGCTGGCGGGCGGGGTCAGCGACGGGGAACAGGTGGTGGGTCTGGGGGCGAGCCTGCTTTATCCCGGCCGTGTGGTTCGCGCGGTGGAGGTGAAGTGATGCGTCTGATTGCGCTCATGGCCCTGCCGCTGGCGCTGGCCGCCTGCAAACAGGATGCGCCCGCCCCGGTGCCGCCGCGCCCGGTGGTGTCGGATGTGGTCACGCCGCGGTCCGGGTTGCAGCCAAGCTATGTCGGCACCGTGGCCGCCCGGACCGAGACCGATCTGGGCTTTCCGATCAACGGCACGCTGGCCGCGCGCCCGGTGGAGGAAGGCGATGTCGTGGCCACCGGCGCGACGCTCGCGCTGCTTGACCCGCAGGATCTGGATGCCGACGTCCGCGCCGCCGAGGCGGGGGTGACGGTGGCCGCGGCGAAGTTGAATTCGGCGCAGGATGCGGCCGACCGGGCCAACGAACTGGTGGCCAAGGGGGTCGACAGTCCCGCGACGGCCGAGGCCGCGAAAAGCGCGCTGGCGGCCGCCACGGCGCGGCTGGCGCAGGCACAGGCGGCGCTGGCACAGGCGCAAGACCTGCGCGGTCTCGCCACGCTGAGCGCGCCGCAGGACGGGGTGGTGACCCAGGTCGATGCCCAGCCCGGCGCCAAGCTGACGGCGGGCCAGCCAGTGCTGCGCCTCTCCGCCACGGGCGAGCGGGAGGTGGTGATCGACCTCAGTGATCAGGACGTGGCGGGGATTTCGCCGGGGGCCGTGTTCCGGGTCCGGCTGGAGGTGGCGAAAGCGATCGCCTCCACCGCGACGCTGCGGGCGATTGATCCGGTGTCGGACCGCGCCACCCGCACGCGGCGGCTGCACCTGACGCTGGCCGACGATGCCTCGCCCGCGTTCCGGCTGGGTGCGCTGGTGCTGGTGGAAACCGACGCCCGGATGGCAGCGCGGCTGACGCTGCCGGTGACGGCGCTGATCGGGGGCGGCAGCGATGTCTGGGTCGTGGACCGCTCTGCGGGTCTGGTGCATCGCACCGCGTTGCAGCTTGGGCCGGTGACGGGCGAGCGGGTGCTGGTGCTGGCGGGGCTGACCACGGGCCAGGAGGTCATCGTGAAGGGCGTGAACTCGATCGAGGACGGGCAGGCCGTGGGCCCGAGCGTGGTGAAATGAAGGGCTTCAACCTGTCGGACTGGGCGCTGAACCACCGGTCGTTCGTGTGGTTCCTGATGCTGGTCTGCCTGATCGCCGGCGTGATGTCCTACCTGACCATAGGCCGGGAGGAAGACCCGAACTTCGCTGTCAAGACGATGATCATCACCGCCTCGCTGCCCGGCGCCTCGGTCGAGGATACGGTGAGCCAGGTCACCGACCGGATCGAGAAGAAGCTGACCGACCTGCCGGAGCTTGACTTCACCCGCTCGATCACCCGGCCGGGGCAGTCCATCGTCTACGTCAACCTGCTGGCCACGACCAAACCGGGGCAGTTGCCGCGCATCTGGCAGAAGGTGCGCAACATGATGGCCGACATCCGCCCCGACTTCCCGCAGGAATTCCAGGGCTTCGCCTTCAACGACGATTTCGGCGACGTCTACGGCAACATCTACGCCTTCACCGCCGACGGCTTTACCCCGCGCGAATTGCGCGACCATATCGATGCGGTCCAGCGCGCGGTGCAGGCGCTGCCGGATGCGGGCAAGGTCGGCGTCTTCGGCACCCAGGACGAGGTGATCTATCTTGAATTCTCCACCCGCAAGCTGGCCGCGCTGGGCCTGAACCAGCAGGCGGTGCTGGCCACCTTGCAGGCGCAGAACGCGATCCTGCCCTCGGGCGTGATCGACGCCGGGCCGGAACGGGTGCAGGTGCGCGTGGGCGGCCAGTTTTCCGGCGCGCAGAGCCTGGCCGACGTGAACCTGCGGGTGGGCGACCGGTTCTTCCGGTTGACCGACGTGGCGGACATCAAGCGCGGCTACGTCGATCCGCCAACGTCGCTTTTTCGCTATGACGGCCAGCCCGCGATCGGGTTGCAGGTCGGCATGAAGCCGGGCGCCAACATCGTCGATTTCGGCAAGGAACTGGCGGGCGTGATCCAGAAGACCGAGGCGCACCTGCCCATCGGCATCGCCGTGCATCAGGTCGCCGACCAGCCGGGTGTGGTGCAGGATGCGGTGGGCGGCTTCATCAGGGCGCTGGCCGAGGCGGTGGTGATCGTGCTGGCGGTCAGCTTCATCAGCCTGGGCCTTCGGGCCGGGCTGGTGGTGACGATCACCATCCCGCTGGTGCTGGCGATCACTTTCGTGGTGATGCAGTACGCCGGTTTCACGCTGCAACGCATCTCGCTTGGGGCGCTGATCATCGCGCTGGGGCTGCTGGTGGACGATGCGATGATCACCATCGAGACGATGATCTCGCAGCTTGAAGCCGGGCAAAGCCTGAAGAAGGCAGCCTCCTACGCCTGGACCTCGATCGCCTTTCCGATGTTGTCGGGCACCCTGGTGACGCTGACCGGGTTCATCCCGATCGGGCTGAACAACTCGGCGGCGGGCGAGTTCACGTTCTCGCTGTTCGTTGTCATCGCGGTCTCGCTGATCGTCTCTTGGATCGCCGCGGTGCTGTTCGCGCCGCTGCTGGGCGTGACGATGCTGCCCAAAAGCCTGCCGCATCACGACCCCGCGCCGGGCAGGGTGCGCCGCGTCTTCCACCGTGTGCTGCGCGCCGCGATGGGGTTCCGCTGGGTGACCATCAGCCTGACCCTCGCCGTCTTCGCGCTGTCGATCTACGGCATGAAGTTTGTCGAACAGCAGTTCTTCCCCTCCTCCGACCGGCCCGAACTGCTGGTGGACGTGACGCTGCCCGCCAATGCCTCGATCGCCGACACCAGGGCGCAGATGGACCGGCTGGAGGCGGATCTGAAGGGCGATCCCGATGCAAGGTTCTGGTCGTCCTATGTGGGTCTGGGGGCGCCGCGGTTCATCCTGTCCTATGACGTGCAGACGCCGGGGCCGAATGTCGGGCAGATCGTGATCCAGACGCCCGGCGTGGCGGAACGCGACCGGCTTCGGGCGAAGATCGAGACGGCGGCGGCGACCGATTTCCCCGGCGTCGACATTTTCGCCAAGCTGCTGGAGATCGGCCCCCCGGTGGGCCGCCCGGTGCAGTACCGCCTGAGCGGCCCCGACATCGGCACGCTGCGCGACAAGGCGCGCGATCTGGCGGCGGTGATGGCGAGTGATCCGCGCCTGACCTCCATCGTGATGGACTGGAACGAACCGGCGCGCGTGGTGCGCATCGACATCCTGCAGGACAAGGCGCGGCAACTGGGCCTGACCTCGAAGGACATCGCCTCGGCGCTGAACGCGGTCTATGCCGGGCAGACGATCACCCAGTTGCGCGACGACACCTACCTGATCAACATCGCGGTGCGGGGCGACGATGCGGCGCGCGCCTCGATCGAGGCGCTTTACGGGCTGCAACTCAACGGGTCCGGCGGGGCGCCGATCCCGCTAAGCTCGGTCGCGGTGTTCCGCTACGATACCGAGCCGCCGATGATTTCGCAGCGCAATCAGGTGCCGACGATCACGGTGCAGGCGGCGATTACCGGCAAGGACCAGGCGGCGACGCTGGTCACCGCCCTTGCGCCGAAGATCGCGGCTTTCGACGCGGCGCTGCCGCCGGGCTATCACGTCACGGTTGGCGGCACGGTGGAATCGAGCGCGCAGAGCCAGGCGCCCATCGCGGCGGTGGTGCCCTTGATGCTGTTGATCATGGTCACGCTGGTGATGGCGCAGATGCAGGGCTTCCGGCTCAGCTTCATCGTGTTCTGCGCGGCGCCGCTGGGCCTGGTCGGGGTGGTGGCGGCGTTGTTGCCGTCGCACGCACCGCTTGGCTTCGTCGCGATCCTGGGGGTGCTGGCGCTGATCGGCATCCTGATCCGCAACTCGATCATCCTGGTGCACGAGATCGAGGTCTTGCGCGAGGACGGGATGGCCGACTGGGACGCGGTGTTCAAGGCGTCCGACAGCCGGGCGCGGCCGATCCTGCTGACGGCCGCCGCCGCCAGCCTTGCGCTGATCCCGATCTCGCGCGAGATTTTCTGGGGGCCGATGGCCTATGCGATGATGGGCGGCATCATCGCGGGCACGATCATCACGCTGGTCTTCGTGCCCGCGCTTTACGTCGCGGTGTTCCGTTTGCGGCCGGAGGCTTGAGGTGGCGCTGATCCCGGTTTCCGCGCGCGGCACGCCGCGCGAGGTTGGCCGCGCGATGGGGGCCTTTGGCGCCGATGCGATGCGGCGGCTGGTGCTGCCCTCGGCCTACTGGGCGCGCACCGTGGCCCAGGCGGGCAGTGACCGGGTGCGGGCGATGGAGGCGGCGGCGCGGGGGCATCTGCCGGATATCGTTGCGGAAATCGAGGGCCTCGCCGAGGGGCTGGGGCTGCCGTTCGATCAGGTCTTCACCTGGTGCTGCCGGGGCGACCTGCGGTCCGACGTGCCGGAAGGCTGCACCACGGTGATGGTGCCGGGAGAGCCGCGGGTGATCGCGCACAACGAGGATGGCGGGCCGGAGGAGCTGAACGACTGCGGGCTGCTGCTGGCCGAACCGGCCGGGGCGCCTGCCTTCGCGGCGTTCCTCTATCCCGGCTCGGTGCCCGGCACCGCCTTCGGGGTGAACGACGCGGGGCTGGTCGTCACGGTGAACAACATCCGGGCGCTGACCAAGCCGCCGGGTGTGCCGCGCATGGTGCTGGGGCGGGCGATGATGGGGTGCCGCACGCTGGATCAGGCGGTCGCGCTGATCCGGGCGGTGCCGCGTGCGGGCGGCTTTCACTTCGCGATGGCGCAGGCGGGGGATGGGCGGTTGCTGAGCGTGGAGTTCACAGGCGAACGCGTCTCGGTGGTAAAGGTGGCGCAACCTATGGCCCATGCCAACCACCTGATCCACCCCGGCATGGCCGACCAGCCGCAGCGGATCACGCAGTCTTCGGGCGACCGGCAGGCGCGGGCCGGGGCGTTGCTGGGGCGCGACCCGCTGGCGGTCCTGCAGGATGACGCGGGGCCGGGCCTGCCGATCCTGCGGCGCGATCCGGATGATCCGGATGAGGAGAACACGGTGGTCTCGCTGGTGGCAACGGTGGGCGACACCGTGACGGTGGCGATCCACGACCCCGGCGCGGCGGTGGCGGGGGTGGTGCTGCGGGTGGCCGGGGGGCGGATTTCGGGCGGGTGAGGGCCGGGCAGACGCGGGGGCTGTCTGCCCCCGCACCCCCGAGGATACTTTTGGACCGAAAATGAAGCGGGCGGCGCTCAGGCCGCTTCGCGCAGCTTCGCCGTGGCGGCGAGCACGAGCGGGTCGATGCCGGGGCGGCCGGTGTCGACGATCTCGAAGAGTTGCTTGCGCATCCGGGGTTCCCAGAAATCCTTGATGTGGGCGGTGACCCGCGTCACCCGCTCGGCCTCGGGCTGCGAGGTGAAAAAGGTGGCGATCTGGTTGGCCATGTAGATCAGCTTGTCAGGCGACATTCTGCGACGCTCCGGTATCCATCCGTGACGGATGGGAGAAAAGGGTAAAGCCGCCGTCGCGCACCAGCGCGGCGATGGTGAGGCCCGCGCCTTCGGCCAGCCGCAGGGCGTGGGCGGTGGGGGCGGAGGCGGCGATGAGGACGGGGGCCCCGGCGACGGCGCATTTCTGCACCATCTCGACGCTGACGCGGCTGGTCAGCACGATCGCACCCTGCGTCGGGTCGATCCCGGCCCGCGCCATCGCCCCGATCAGCTTGTCGAGCGCGTTGTGGCGGCCGACATCCTCGCGCGCCAGGATCAGGCCGGTGCCGGGGCGGTAGAACCCGGCGGCATGCACAGCGCGGGTCTGGTCGTGCAAGGGCTGGGCGTTGCGAAGGGCTTCGCTGGCGGCCAGCACGTCGGCGGCAGTCAGGCGCAGGCCACTGTCGGGGACCGGCGTCACCGGATGCAGCGCCTCATCCAGGCTGTCGATGCCGCAAAGGCCGCAGCCGACCGGCCCGGCCATCGCGCGGCGGCGGGCGGTCATCGCCGCGGCGCGATCGTCGGCAAGCCACATCCGCACCTCGATGCCCTGCCCGTGCTCCACGATCTCCATCCGCTCGATCTGGGCGGGGCTGGCGATGACGTGTTCGGTGAGCGAGAAGCCGAGGGCGAAGTCTTCAAGGTCATCCGGTGTGGCCATCATCACGGCCTGGGTGGTGCCATTGTAGACGATGGCCACCGGCGTTTCCTCGGGCAGGGCGCGCGCGCCGCTGTGCACACCGCCCGGACGGACGGTGACGCAAGGTACGCTGGCGGCCCGGCGTGCCATCACTCGGCGGCCGGCAGGATGCGGCGGGCCATTTCGGCCTGCGCGTCGTAGTCCACCTGCCACGCGGTCGGCCCGTTGGAGGGCGAGACCTGCACCGCCGTCACCTTGTATTCCGGGCAGTTGGTCGCCCAGTCGGAATAGTCGGTGGTGATGACGTTGGCCTGGGTCGTGGGGTGGTGGAAGGTGGTGTAGACCACGCCGGGCGAGACGCGGTCGGTGATGCGGGCGCGCAGCGAGGTATCGCCCGCGCGGCTGGCGACGCGGACGAAATCACCCTCCTTGATGCCGCGCAGTTCGGCATCGTGCGGATGGATCTCCAGCAGATCCTCGGGGTGCCAGGCGGTGTTGGCGGTGCGCCGGGTCTGGGCGCCGACGTTGTACTGGCTGAGGATGCGGCCGGTGGTCAAGAGCAGCGGGAATCGCGGGCCGGTCTTTTCATCGGTCGCCACATATTCGGTGTTGATGAACTTGCCCTTGCCGCGCACGAAGCCATCGACGTGCATCAGCGGCGTGCCCTCGGGGGCGGCGTCGTTGCAGGGCCACTGGACCGAGCCCATCGTCTCGATCTTCTCGTAGCTGACGCCAGCGAAGCTGGGCGTGGTGGCCGAGATTTCCGCCATGATCTGGCTGGGGTGGGTGTAGCCCCAGCCCGCGCCCATCGCATTGGCCAGCATCTGGGTGATTTCCCAATCGGCATAGCCGTTCTTCGGCGCCATGACCTTGCGGACCATATTGATGCGGCGCTCGGCGTTGGTGAAGGTGCCGTCCTTTTCGAGGAAGGTCGAGCCGGGCAGGAAGACGTGGGCGTAGTTCGCGGTTTCGTTCAGGAAGAGGTCGTGAACGATGACACATTCCATCGCCTTCAGACCCGCCGCGACGTGGTGGGTGTCGGGGTCGGATTGCAGGATGTCTTCGCCCTGGATGTAGATGCCCTTGAAGGTGCCATCGACGGCGGCATCCAGCATGTTGGGGATGCGCAGGCCGGGTTCGGGCGAGATTTCGACGCCCCAGAGCTTTTCGAAGATGTCGCGCACGTCGGCATTCTTGACGTGCCGGTAGCCCGGCAGTTCGTGCGGGAACGACCCCATGTCGCACGAGCCCTGCACGTTGTTCTGGCCGCGCAGCGGGTTCACCCCCACGCCGGGGCGGCCGATGTTGCCGGTGAGCATGGCCAGGTTGGCGATGCCGATCACGGTGGTGGAGCCTTGGGAGTGTTCGGTGACGCCCAGCCCGTAGTAGATCGCGCCGTTGCCACCGGTGGCGAACATGCGGGCGGCGGCGCGCAGGTCGGCGGCGGGCACGCCGGTATTGGCCTCGGTCGCCTCGGGCGAATGGCGCGGGTCGCTGACGAATTCGGCGTAGTGCTGGAACTCGTCCCAGTCGCAGCGGGTGCGGATGAACTGTTCGTTCATCAACCCTTCGGTGACGATGACATGGGCCAGCGAGGTGACGACGGCAACGTTGGTGCCCGGCTTCAGCGGCAGGTGATAGGCCGCCTTGATGTGCGCCGATTTCACCAGATCAATCCGGCGCGGGTCGATGACGATCAACTTGGCACCCTTGCGCAGCCGTTTCTTCAGGCGGCTGGCAAAGACCGGGTGGCCATCGGTCGGGTTGGCACCGATCACGATCACCACGTCGGTCTGTTCGACCGAGTCGAAGTCCTGGGTGCCGGCCGAGGTGCCGAAGGTCTGGCCAAGGCCATAACCCGTGGGCGAGTGGCAGACGCGGGCGCAGGTGTCGGTGTTGTTGTTGCCGAAGACGGCGCGGGTCAGCTTCTGCACGAGGTAGGTTTCCTCGTTGGTGCAGCGCGACGAGGTGATGACGCCGATCGAGTCCTTGCCATGGCTTGCCTGCAAGGCGCGCAGGCGGGTGGCGGCAAAGCTCAGCGCCTCGTCCCAGCCGACTTCGCGCCACGGGTCTTCCACCCGCTCGCGGATCATCGGCTTCAGGATGCGGTCCTGATGCTGGGCATAGCCCCAGGCGAAGCGGCCCTTGACGCAGGAATGGCCGCGGTTGGCCTTGCCGTTCTTGTAGGGCGTCATGCGGACCAGTTCATCGCCGCGCATTTCCGCCTTGAACGAACAGCCTACGCCGCAATAGGCGCAGGTGGTGATGACCGCATGCGAGGGCGTGCCGATCTCGATGACGGATTTCTCCTGCAAGGTCGCGGTCGGGCAGGCCTGCACGCAGGCGCCGCAGGACACGCATTCCGACGACAGGAACGTGTCGACAGACATGCCCGCCGACACGCGGCTGTCCCAGCCGCGGCCCTGAATCGTCAGCGCGAAGGTGCCCTGCACCTCTTCGCAGGCCCGCACGCAGCGCGAGCAGACGATGCATTTCGACGGATCGTAACTGAAGTAGGGGTTGGAGTCGTCCTTCGGCAGCCATTGCGGGTTGGCCTCGCCGGTGGCGGCTTTGGGCTTGAAGTGGGTGTCGATGGCTTCATAGCGCACGTCGCGCAGGCCGACGGCCCCGGCCATATCCTGCAACTCGCAATCGCCGTTGGCCGAGCAGGTCAGGCAATCCAGCGGGTGGTCCGAAATGTAAAGCTCCATCACGCCGCGCCGCAGCGTCTTGAGCTTGCCGGTTTGCGTGTGCACGACCATGCCCGCCGCGACCGGCGTGGTGCAGGAGGCGGGCGTGCCCGCGCGGCCCTCGATCTCCACCAGGCAGAGGCGGCAGGATCCGAAGGCATCGACCGAGTCGGTGGCGCAGAGCTTGGGCACCGAAATCCCGGCCTCTTTCGCCGCGCGCATCACCGAGGTGCCCGCCGGAACGGTGACGTGGAAGCCATCCACCGTCAGCGTCACCAGTTCCTTGGCCTTGCTGGCCGGGGTGCCGTAATCGGCATCGGGCAGGATGAAGTCTTTCATTCGGCGGCCTCCAGATGGGTGGCGTGGAAATCTTCCGGGAAGTGGGTCAGCGCGCTCATCACCGGGTAGGGGGTGAAGCCGCCAAGGGCGCAGAGCGAGCCGAGCTTCATCGTGTTGCACAGATCGGTCAGGATCGGGATCGCCGCGGCGTCGCCCTTGGCGATGCGGTCCACCGTTTCCACGCCGCGCACCGCGCCGATGCGGCAGGGGGTGCATTTGCCACAGGATTCGATGGCGCAGAACTCCATCGCGAAGCGGGCCATCTTCAGCATGTCGGTGCTGTCGTCGAACACGGTCAGCCCGGCGTGGCCGATCAGGCCCTCCTTGCCCGCGAATTCCTCATAGCCGAACGGCGTGTCGAACAGCGCACGGGGGAAGTAGGCCCCCAGCGGGCCGCCGACCTGCACCGCCTTGACCGGGCGACCCGAGGCGGTGCCGCCCGCGATGTCATCCACGATCTGGCCGAGTGTGAGGCCGAAGGCGGTCTCAAAAAGCCCGCCGTGACGCACGTTGCCCGCGATCTGCAACGGGATGGTGCCGCGCGACCGGCCAAGGCCGAAATCCTTGTAGAAGGCCGCGCCGCGTTCGAAGATCACCGGGATGGTGGCAAGGCTGATGACGTTGTTGACCACGGTCGGCTTGCCGAGGAACCCCTCCAGCGCGGGCAGCGGCGGCTTGGCGCGGACCACGCCGCGCTTGCCTTCGAGCGAATTGAGCAGCGAGGTCTCCTCGCCGCAGACATAGGCACCCGCGCCGACCCGCACCCACATGTCGAACGCGCGGCCGGAGTCGAGGACGCTTGGCCCGATGACGCCAGCGGCGCGGGCCACGGTCAGCGCGGCTTCCATCACCTCGATCGCGTCGGGGTATTCCGAACGCATGTAGACGTAGCCGCGCGTGGCGCCGACGCCCAGCCCGGCGATCGCCATGCCCTCGATCAGGGTGAAGGGGTCGCCCTCCATCAGCATGCGGTCGGCGAAGGTGGCGCTGTCGCCCTCATCGGCGTTGCAGACGATGTATTTCTGGTCGGCTTTCGCGCGGGCGACGGTGTCCCACTTGATGCCGGTCGGGAAGCCCGCGCCGCCCCGGCCGCGCAAACCGCTGTCCTTCACCTCGGCGACGATCTGTTCGGACGAGAGGTCCAGCGCGCGGCGCAGGCCCTTCAGCCCGCCGTGGGCTTCATAGTCGGTCAGCGACAGCGGGTCGATCCGGCCGCAGCGGGCGAAGGTCAGGCGGGTCTGGTTGGCGAGGAAGGGGATCTTTTCCGTCAGGCCAAGGGCCAGCGAATGCTCGCCGAACTGCGCGTCGAAGAGCGCGGGCACGTCGGCGGCGGTGACCGGGCCGAAGGCGAGACGGCCTGCGGGCGTTTCCACCTCGACCAGCGGCTCGAGCCAGACCATGCCGCGGCTGCCGTTGCGCACCAGCGTCACGTCAAGGCCACGGGCCTTCGCCTCGGTCCGCATGGCGGCGGCGACGGCCTCGGCCCCAAGTCCCTTGGCGGCGGCGTCGCGGGGAACGTAGATCTTCATGCGCCGCACTCCGACAGGATCGCGTCCAGCTTCGCGGCATCGACCCGGCCGACGACCTTGCCATCGACCAGCGCCGCCGGGCCGCAGGCGCAGAGGCCAAGGCAGAACACCGGCTCCAGCGTGACGGCGCCATTCGCCGTGGTGCCGTGGAAATCGACCCCCAGCCGCGCCTTGGCATGGGCGGCCAGCGCATTGGCGCCCTGCGCCTGACAGGCCTCGGCGCGGCACAGCTTCACCACATGGCGCCCCGCGGGTTCGGTGCGGAAGTCGTGGTAGAACGACATCACCCCATGCACCTCGGCGCGGGACAGGTTCAGCTTTTCCGCGATGCGGGGCAGGGCCTCTTGCGGGACAAAGCCGAAGGCATGTTGCACGGCGTGCAGGATCGGCAGCAGCGGACCCTCCAGCGGGACAAGTTCGTCCACAATGTCATCGGTGCGCTGTGCAACCGCGTTTGCTGTCATGGTCTTCTCCTGCCTCGCGCCTGCGCATGCTTTTGCGCGCAGTTGGCCCGCGTTTCAATATCAAATTCCCGTTGGTCGATAGTTTTCGGCTATCGGCCGCTCAGGCCTCCGATATCGCACCCGCCTCCTGCATCAGCGCGGCCAAAACCGGCGTGTGGGGTTCGCGATGCGGCGCGATCAGGCCGACGAGGTGTTCCACTTCGGGGTCGCGGATCGGGATGATCCGCAGTTTCTTGCCCCGGGCGTGGAACTCGGCCAGCTTGGTCGGCAGGATCGTGGCCCAGCGGCCGCTGACGACATGGGCGATGATCACCACGGTGGAGTTCGATTCGACCGTCGGCCCCCCCGTCACCCCGGCGCGGGCCAACTGCTGGTCGATGATGCGCCGGTTCTGCATGTCGGGCGTCAGAAGACACAGCGCCGAGGCGCCGATTTCGGCCCAGCCGACATCGAGGCGTTCAAACAGGATGTGGCCCGGCGCGCAGACCAGCGTGTATTTTTCGCGGTAAAGCGGCACGCTGGTGACGCGGCCCAGTGGTTCATTGTCGAGGTAGGTCACGCCGGCTTCGATGTCGAGGTTTTCCAGCATCGCAAGGATCTCGATCGAGGTGCGCGAGTAGATGCTGAACCGCACGTTGGGATGCCGCTTGGCAAAGCGCATCGTCAGGTGTGACGCTACCGTCAGCGCGGTCGGGATCACCCCGATCCGGATGCGCCCCGACAGCCCCTGCCGGGCGGCGCGCATCTCTTCGCGCATGGTGCGGGTGTCGCCGACGATCTGGCGCGCCCATTCCAGCACGCGCTGCCCCTCGGGCGTCAGCCCGCCAAAGCGCGAGCCGCGCCAGACGAGCTGCACCCCCAACTGCTCCTCAAGCTGCTTGATCGCCACGGAAAGGCTGGGCTGCGTCACCCCGCACGTCTCGGCCGCACGGCCGAAGTGCTGCTCGCGGGCAAGGGCGATGAACATTTCCAGCTTGTCGATCATGGCGGCGAGCCTAGCACCGCACCGGGCGGAATACGACACCATCAAGGCCGCTGCGGGCCGCGCCCCGGCCCGGCGTCCGGTTCCATACTGCACGCCGACGCAGGAAGGGAAACGGCATGGCGAACGAACGGCAGGGCGGGCACCGGCGGCATGAGGGCGCGCTGCGCGCTTCGGCGCGGGTGGTGAACTATCGTCAGTTGCGCCACCCCTTCCCGCCGCAGCGGATGTTTTCCGATGATGCCGTGGCAAGCCTGCATGACACCGCGCTGAAGGTGCTGGAAGAGCTGGGTATCCGCTTCCTGCTGCCCGAGGCGCGGGCGCTGTTCGCCGCCGCAGGCGCGCTGGTGGATGAGGACAGCCAGATGGTCCGCATCGGGCGCGAGATTGTCGCGGCGGCGCTGGCGTCCGCGCCGCGGTCGATCCGGCTGGGGGCGCCCGACCCGGCCCATGCGCAGGTCTATGAAGAGGGCGCGATGCTGTTCATGGGCGGCGCCGGCTGCCCGAACGTGACCGATCTGGTGCGGGGCCGCCGCCCCGGACGGCTGGCCGATTATGAGGAACTGATCAAGCTGCAATCCAGCTTCGACGTGATCCACAAGATGGGCGCGGGCGTCGAGGCGCAGGACATTCCGGTGCCGCTGCGCCATCTGGCCACCACCGGCGCGCAACTGACCTGGGGCCGCAAGGTGATGTCCACCGGTTCGCGCGGGCGGCGGGCGGTGCAGGACAGTTTCGAGATGATCCGGCTGGGCCTGAACCTCGACGAGGCGGCCTTCGCCGCGCAAAGCTGGACGGTGACGGTGATCAACACCAACTCGCCCCGGCAGGTGGATGCGAACATGGCGGAAGGCATCATCGACTTTGCCCGCGCCGGGCAGATGAGCATCATCACGCCATTCTGTCTGGCAGGGGCGATGGCGCCGGTGACGTTGGCGGGCGCGCTGGTGTTGCAGCACGCCGAGGCGGTGGCGGGCATCGCGCTGGCACAGATCGCGGCGCCGGGGGCGCCGGTCAGCTACGGCGGGTTCTCGTCGAACGTCGCGATGAAGTCGGGCGCGCCCGCCTTCGGCACGCCCGAGCATGTGAAGATGCAGATCGGCAGCGGGCAACTGGCGCGGCTGATCGGGCTGCCGTGGCGATCCGCCGCCGGGGCCTCGTCGAACGTGGCCGACATGCAGGCGGCGACCGAGACGATGATGGGCCTGTGGGGCGCGCTGATGGCCAACGCGACGCTGACCATCCATGCCGCCGGGTGGCAGGAGGGCGGGCTCAGCTTTGGCTACGAGAAGTTCATCAACGATCTGGAGGCGTTGCAGATGCTGGCCGAGTTGTGTCAGCGCCCTGAGGCGGATGCGGCCGCGCTGGCCTACGAGGCGTTGGCCGAGGTGCCGCCGGGCGGGCACTTCTTCGGTGCGGCCCATACGATGACACGCTACGACCGGGCGTTCTACGAGCCGCTGGTGGCCGACCTGACGAACTTCGGCAGTTGGACCGACGCGGGGGCCAGAACCTCCACCGAGCGGGCCACGGCGGTCTGGCAGCGCACGCTGGCCGATTACCGCCAGCCGCTGCACGGGGCCGAGGCGGCCGAGCGCATCGCGGCCTTCGTCGCCCGCCGCATCGCCGAGGGCGGGGCACGGCCGGTGGACTGATCCGGCCTTGTCGCGGCGCAACCCCTCGGCCAGAGTGCCCGCGCGGGCGGCAGGGGGACCACATGCGCACAGGGATCGCGTTTCTGGTGCTGGCCTACATGCTCAGCCAGTTCTACCGCGCCTGCCTGGCCGTGATGTCGCCGGTGCTGGCGCATGACATCGGCGCCACGCCGGAAAACCTCGCCCGCGCCTCGGGCCTGTGGTTCCTCGCCTTCGCGCTGACGCAGATCCCGGTCGGCTGGGCGCTGGACCGGGTCGGGCCACGGCTGACGGCGGCGCTGCCGCTGGGTATCTGCGGCGGCGGCGGGGCGCTGGTCTTCGCCACGGCGCAGGGGCCGGGCGCGGTTTCGGTGGCGATGATCCTGATCGGGATCGGCTGCGCGCCGGTGATGGTGGCGGCCTACTACATCTACGCCCGCAGCTTCCGCCCCGCGCTGTTCGGCACGCTGGCGGGCGCGACGCTGGGCTTCGGCTCGCTGGGCAACATCGCCAGCACGCTGCCGCTGGCCTGGGCAATGACGGCGCTCGGCTGGCGGGCGACACTGGCGGGCGCGGCGCTGGTCACGCTGGCGGTGGCGGCGGCGCTGGCCCGGTTCATCCGCGACCCGGAACGGGTGTCGGGCCACGCCACCCGCGGCGCGGTGACCGACCTGCTGCGCGACCGGCGGCTCTGGCTGGTGGCGCCGATGATGGTGGCGGGCTATGCCCCGGCTGCCGACGTGAACGGGCTGTGGGTCGGGCCCTACATGGCGGGCGTCTACGGGCTGAATGCGGCCGGGATCGGCCGCACCAGCCTGCTGATGGGCGTGGCGATGGCGGCGGGCAGCTTTGTCTATGGCAGCCTCGACCGCATCACGGGGTCGCGCAAATGGGGGGTGTTCGGCGGCAACCTGCTGGCGCTGGCGGCGCTGGTGAGCCTTGGGCTCGCGCCCGAGGCGGGGCGCTGGACCGCAACGCTTCTGCTGGCCGCGTTGGGGTTCGCCGGGGCGGCCTATCCGGCGGTGATGGCGCATGGCCGCATCTTTCTGCCGCAACACCTCGTGGGGCGCGGGGTGGCGCTGCTGACGATGGTGGGGATCGGCGGCACCGGACTGCTGCAGGTGGTGACCGGGCGCATCCACGCCGCAGTCGGGGACGTGCCGCCCGCCGCCCCCTTCGCCGCGATCTTCCTGTTCTTCGCGGCGCTTCTGGCCGCCGCGCTGGCGCTTTACGCCTTCAGCGCCGACCGGGCGGACTGACACCCGCCCCAGTGGACAACCGCAGCGTCCGGGTTTACGGAGAACCGACCGCGGCGGGCAGGGTTCCGGGCGGCGCTGAGGGCTGACGAAGAGGGCGCGACATGCTGACCGGATCAACCATCCTCGTCACCGGCGGAACGGGCTCGTTCGGATCGCGCTTCGTGCCGATGACGCTGGCCAAATACAAACCGCGCCGCATCATCATCTATTCGCGCGACGAGATGAAGCAGTGGGAGATGGCCAAGCTGTACGGCGACCTGCCCGAGGTGCGGTTCTTCATCGGCGACGTGCGCGACCGTGACCGGCTCTATCGCGCGATGGACGGGGTGGATTACGTCGTTCACGCGGCGGCGACCAAGATCGTGCCGACCGCCGAATACAACCCGTTCGAATGCGTCAAGACCAACATCAACGGCGCGATGAACGTGATCGACGCCTGCATCGACAAGGGCGTGAAGCGTTGCGTCGCGCTGTCGACCGACAAGGCCTCGGCCCCGGTCAACCTCTACGGCGCGACCAAGCTGGCCTCCGACAAGCTGTTCGTGGCGGGCAACTCCTACTCCGGCGCCGGCAAGTGCCGGTTTTCGGTGGTGCGCTACGGCAACGTGATGGGCTCGCGCGGGTCGGTGATCCCGTTCTTCCTGTCGATCCGCGAGCGTGGCGTGGTGCCGATCACCGATCCGCGCATGACCCGCTTCATGATCTCGCTGGAACAGGGGGTGGATCTGGTCTGGCGCGCCTTCGACGACATGGTGGGCGGCGAGATCTATGTGAAGAAGATTCCGTCGATGAACATCGTCGACATCGCCCGCGCGGTGGTGCCCGAGGCGATGCAGGAAACCGTCGGCATCCGGCCGGGCGAAAAGCTGCACGAGCAGATGATCGGCGTCGAGGATGCGCCGCACACCTATGAATACGACGAATTCTTCAAGATCATCCCGGCCATCCACAACTGGTCGAAAGACCCGGCGCGGATCGGCGAGGGCCGCCCGGTGGCGGAAGATTTCGCCTATTCGTCGGACAACAATGCCGAGTGGATGACGATCGAGGCATTGCAGGCCTGGATGGCCGCCAACGCCGAGAAGATCGGACAGTTCTGATGATCCCCTATGGCCGCCAGGACATCTCGGAGGACGACATCACCGCGGTCGAGGCGGTGCTGCGGTCGGACTTCCTGACCCAGGGCCCCGCCGTGCCCGCCTTCGAGGCGGCGATCTGCGCCGTGGCGGGGGCGGCTTATGGCGTTGCCGCGAATTCGGCCACCTCGGCCTTGCACATCGCCTGCCTGGCGCTGGACCTCGGGCCCGGCGACCGGCTCTGGACGGTGCCGAACACCTTCGTCGCCTCGGCCAATGTCGGGCTTTACTGCGGGGCGAGCGTCGATTTCGTCGACATCGACGCGGAAACCTACAACATGTCCCCGGTGGCGCTGGCGGCCAAGCTGGCGGCGGCGGAACGCGATGGCACGCTGCCCAAGGTGATCGTGCCGGTGCACTTCGCCGGGCAAAGCGCCGACATGGCGGCGATCGGCGCCTTGGCGCGCCAGTATGGCGCGCGGGTGATCGAGGATGCCAGCCATGCGATCGGGGCCAGCTACCGCAACCGCCCCGTGGGCGACTGCGCGCATTCCGACATCGCGGTGTTCTCGTTCCACCCGGTCAAGATCATCACCACGGCCGAGGGCGGGCTGGCCACCACCAACGACCCCGGCCTTGCGTCGAGGATGCAGCTTTTCCGCTCGCACGGCGTCACCCGCGAACCCGGCCTGATGCAGGCCGAAACGGTGCCGGGCGGCTGGTATTACGAGCAGGTAGCGCTGGGCTACAACTACCGTATGACCGATATGCAGGCGGCGCTGGGCATGTCGCAACTGACCCGGCTTGAGGTGTTCATCGCCCGCCGCCACGCGCTCGCCCGCCGCTACGACATGCTGCTGGCCGACCTGCCGGTGACGCTGCCGGTGCAATCGCCCGACAGCCATTCCGCGCTGCACCTCTACCCGGTGCAGGTCGACCACCGCGACCGCGTCTTCCCCGAACTGCGCGCCGCCGGAATCGGCGTGAACGTGCATTACATCCCGGTCCACACCCAGCCGTTCTGGCAGGCCCGCGGCTTTGGCTGGGGCGATTTCCCGGTGGCCGAGCACTACTACCGCCGCGCGATCAGCCTGCCGCTCTATTCCGGCCTGACCGAGGCCGATCAGGATCGCGTGGTGGCCGCAGTGGCCGAAGCGACCGCCCCGCGCTGACCCCGGAGGGACCGCCCCGATGAAGCCCAACAAGCGCGCGACCCTCAGCTACCGGATGCAGCCCGCCATTCCGGCCTCGGTGTTCTTCTGGGTCAAGTCGTGGTCGCAACTGCGCCGCCTGCGCAAGAAGCTGAAGCGCGGGCAGGAGGTGCGGCGGCACACCACCGCCAGCCGCGACGACTACGAAACCTATGACGCCTGGGAACAGCAGATGTACCTGACCGGGCAGCAGTACACGACCTGCGACGGCAAGATCCAACTGGTGCCCTTCACCCGCATCCGCGCGGGCTACATCGCCCCGGTGAAGGCCGAGGTCGAGCGGCTGATCGCGGCACACCCGGATCGCAAGGTGCAGGTGCTGGAGGTCGGCGCCGGCAACTGCATCAACATGGCGCTGCTGGCCGAGGCGTTCGGCGACAAGGTGGAGCTGTCGGGCATCGACATCTCGCCCAAGCGACTGGAGGTCAGCCGGGGGTTCTGGGGCGACCGGATCGCGGGCATTGATCTGCACGTCGACAGCGCCACCGAGCTTGCCACCATCCCCGACCGCAGCGTCGATCTGGTGTTTTCCATGCACTGCCTGGAGCAGATTCCCTACGACGTCGGCGCGGCGGTGCGCGCGATGGCGCGGGTCACGCGCGGGCGGATCGTGTTCGTGGAGCCGGTGTTCGAGTTCGGCAACCCGGCGCAGAAGATCTACGCCATCGTCGCCGACCAGTTGCGCACCCTGCTGCCCGAGATCGCGCGGGCGGGCCTGACCGTCGCGCAGTCCTGGCCGCTGGAGATCCTCGCCAACCCGCTGAACAAGTCGGGCGTGGTGGTGGTGGACGTGGCGGGTTAGCCGAACGTCACCGCTTCCTCGCCCCGCAGCAAGGCCAGCAGGGTCTTCGCCACCTTCGCGTCGTTCGCGGCGGCGTCATAGCCCGGCACGAGCTGGGTGTAGTGCCTGTCAACCACGCCCTTGTGCATCCGCGCCGCCAAGGCGCCGGTGGCGGCCTCCAGCGCGGCGTGGTCGGGTTTGGTCGCCACCAGCCGGTCCCAGGTCAGTTCGTCGGAATACTCCACCACGCCGGGCAGACGCCGATACCAGGCCTTGCCGAACACCAGCGCCGTCTTGCCGCGGCAGATCGCCTCCCAGCCCACGGTGCCGGTGATGGTGGCCACGAACAACGCCCGTTCGGTCAGCGCGTGGGTGTTGGCCCAGGACGGCAGGAAGGTGACGGCGGGGATGCGTTTCAGCCGGTGAAAGAACAGCGGGCCGCGCATGTAGGCGCCCTGCTTGGGGTTTTCCTTCACCAGAATGCGCACGCCGGGGGGCAGCATCGCGGCCAGCCGCTCGATCGCCAGCGCCTGATCGCGGAACGCGCCGCCCAGGGCGCTGGTGGTCATCTCGGGTTGCAGTTGCAGGGCGACATAGACGAAATCGCCCTCCAGATCGACGGGGGTGTCCTCGAACCCGGCGATGTGGTCGAAATAGGCCAGTTCGTCCTCGTGGAAGAACCGCGCGAAGGGGTCGCGCCACTTCGGAAACGCGCCGTAGATCGCCCGCATCCGGCGCAGCAGGCCGATGATGTAGACCGGGTTGAACGCCTGCAGCGGCCGCTTCAGGGCCAGGAAGGTGACCAGGTTCAGGATCGCGGCGGGGGTGATCCGGCCGCCGTCCTCGCGTTCCTGCTTGATGCCCTTCATGTAGAACAGCTCGGCGGGCTTGCCCTGCGCGATCGGCCAGCGCGGGGCGTCTGATCCGGCGGGGTCGAAGGCGCCAAGATCGCGTTGATGCCGCATCGAGAAGAAGAGGTCGGGGAACAGCGACTGGCTGACGATGATCGAGGGAATGCCGAGCGATTCCGCGACCTGAAACAGCACCGTGTCATAGCTCAGGTGCGGCACGTTGAAGAACAGGCAATGGGTGATCTTCTCGTCGATCAGCCGCGCCGCGATCACGTCGCACAGGATGCGATAGTAATCATGGAACTCGTGCGGCCATTGCAGCGGGTGCGACTTGTAGCGGTAGCTGTCCGCCGTGCGCATCATGTGTTCCTCGAACTCGTCGCGCAGCTCAAGGTAGTCGGGCCGGTCTTCCAGCGCACGCGCCGCGCCGCGGTAGGCGGTATCGGCCATCAGGTGGCCCTTGGTGCCCTCGCGCGCGTTCACCCGCGACAGGGTCGAGGCTTTGAAATCGGCGGTCGTGTCGCCGACGTGCAGCGCGATCACGACATCGTCGCCCGCGATCTTCCGCAACGCCTCCAGCACCGAGTCGGTGTTCTTCGCGGTCGAGAGAACCATCAGCCGCATCGTCATTCGGCTGGCCCCAGCATCGACCAGTCCAGCGGCTCGCCGCGTTTCAGGTCGCGCGCGGCAAGGCGGCCCAGCACCTCGGGCAGGTGTTTGGGCGCCAGGCCAAGGCCGGGGCGGATCGAGCGCAGGTTGGCCCCGGTCAGCCGCTCGCCGGCCTTCACATCGGCCACGACATACAAGGACCGGCGGAACTGCGCGTTGGCGCCGCCCACCCCCCGGCGGTCGTGCTTCGGCCCGCCCAGCGCGGCATGGGCCATCCGGCAGTCGGCCACCAACTGCGTGAACTCGTCCGGTTCCAGCGAGAATTCGGCATCCGGCCCGCCATCGGCGCGGGCGAGCGTCAGGTGCTTTTCGATGATCACCGCGCCCCGCGCGATCGCCGCCACCGAAACGGCTGACCCGCGCGTGTGGTCCGACAGTCCGATCGGCACGCCGAAGGCATCGGCCAGCGTGGCGATGGTGCCCAGCCGCATCTCCTCGGGTTTCGCGGGATAGGCCGAGATGCAGTGCAACAGCGCGATCTGGGTGGCGCCGCCGTCGCGGGCGGCACGCAACGCCTCCTCGATCTCGCCCCAGTTGGCGACTCCGGTCGACATGATCATCGGCCGCCCCTGCGCGGCGACCTTGCGGATCAGGGGCGTATCGACCAGCTCGAACGAGGCGATCTTGTAGGCGGGCGCGTCAAGCGCGGCGAGGAAATCGACCGCCGTCGGGTCGAAGGGCGAGGAGAAGCAGTGCAGGCCATGCCCCCGCGCGCGCGCGAACAGCGCGGTATGCCAGGCCCAGGGGGTCGAAGCCTCGCGGTAAAGCTCGTGCAGGCTGCGCCCGTCCCACAGCCCGCCGTGAATGCGGAACTCGGGGCGGTCGCAGTCGATGGTGATGGTGTCGGCGGTGTAGGTCTGCAACTTCACCGCATCCGCGCCTGAAGCCGCCGCGGCATCCACCAAGGCCAGCGCGCGGCCCAGATCGCCGTTATGGTTCCCGGAAAGCTCGGCGATGATGTAGGGCGAATGTCCGGTCCCGATCGGACGCCCGGCGATCGCGTAGGGGTCTGACATGCGCCGCTATCCTTCGGTCGTGTCGGTGAATGCGTATCTTCGCGCTAAATCGCATCTGGACAGGGTGAAGGCAAGAAGATCGGGGTTGGCCGAGGCCCCCTCGCGGAAGCCGAAGCCCCGGTGCAGTGCCTCCGACGCCACGTTGCCGCATTTCACCACCGCCTCCAGCCGGTCGAAATCGTCGCGCGCCAGCAGCGTGCGCAGGAAGGCCGCCAACATCCGGCGCCCGGTGCCTTTTGGCGCATCCTCGGCGCCGATGTAGAAGCCCCAGTTCCACACCCGCCCCGCGCACCGGGCGTTGACGTGGCCAAGATCGCGCCCGCCTTCGGTGTAGATGCACCACAGCCCGTCCTCGCGCGTCGCGCCCTGCTCCACCCAGGCAAGGTGGGTCGACCACTCCAGCGGCTCCGGTGTCAGGCTCATGGCGCGGATCAGCGGGCCGTTGCGCCAGTCGAAGAGAAGCTGCGCATCATCGGGCGTGATGGGGCGCAGATGCCCCTCCAGCACGTCCAGCACCCGCGCGGCACCCTGCCCGTCGACCAGCGCGGCGGCGCGGGTGGTCAGCCCTGTCGCCGCGGCCCGCGCGGCCGCGATGGGGATGCTCAGCCGCCCCGGTTGCCGCGCCGCGTCCAGGTCCAGCGTCACCGCCGCCCCGGTTTCGGTCAGCGCTTCCGCTGTCCCGCGCTGGTTCTCGGCCACCGCCACCAGCACCGTTGGCAGGCCCAGGCAGCAGCGTTCCCAGGTCGTCATGCCGCCCGCGCCGATGCAGAGGTCGGCCGCCGCCATCCGCGCGGCCATGTCGCCCGCGTCGAGCGTCAGGTGCCAGCGCGGGTTGGCGGCCACCAGCGCCGCGACTTCGGCCACGCTCTGGCTGGCCGAACCCATCACCACCTCGGCCGACAGGTCGGGAAAGTCCGCCAGCGCGTGCAGCGCCAGCGGGGCCAGGCCCGCCGAATCCGCCATCCCCGGCGCCACCAGCACCTGCCGCACCGGCCCGCCGCGCCGCGCCAGCGCCGCCGGGCGAAGCGCCGCGAACTCCGGCCGCAGCAGCGCGAAGCCCGGGCCGGTCAGCGCCGCCAGCGCCGGAAAGCGCTGGGTGACGGGCGTCAGCCGCGTCTGATCCAGCAGCAGGTCCGACCCCAGCGGCCGGTCGTCCAGATCGTCAAGCGCCAGCACGCGCATCGCCCCCGGCCCCGCCGCGCGCACCACGTTCACCCAGCGCGCGTCCAGCCCGTAGTGATCCCAGATCAGCCAGTCGGGCGCCATCGCGGAGCAAGCCTCCGCCGTCAGCCGCGCGTCCTCTTGCCACGGCAGCGAGAGGAAGTGCCGGTGTGGCGGCCCCTCCGGGTCGTCGGGCCAAACCTCCCACGCGGGCAGCGCCGTCACCGCAAACCCGGCAGCGCGAAGGCGGGGCACCATGTCGCCCGCGGGCGCCGCAACCGTCACGAAAGCGGCCTCGTGGCCCCGCCCGCGCGCCGCTTCGGCCAGCGTCAGGCAGCGCATGACGTGGCCGCCACCGATCCGGGGCGAGCCGTCAACGCGGATCAGCAGCCGCATGGGCGGCCATGGGGGAACGGATGCGGCATCGGCTTTCCTTGCGGGGCTTTGCCCCGGTATCGGGCAAATCGCGCCGTAAGGGAAGGCACTTGCCCGCCCGGCAAGCATTGCAAAATGGGTGATCATGGTCCATCTGACCCGGATTGCGGAGGATACTGGCACCGATGACGATGATCGCTCGACTTTGGCAGCGGCTGCACGACTGGGAACGGTCGTTCCATGCCCGCTACAGCCACGACATCGCCGACCCGGCGGAACGCAAGCGGTCCGCCTTTTACGTCAACTGGCTCGATCACGGCATCCTGCGCACCTTCTGGACCAACCACGCCGAGGTCGCGCCGGGGGTGTTCCGGTCCAACCACCCGGCGCATGAGCGGCTGTCGGACCTTGCCGCCGAGGGGTTCAAGACGATCCTGAACCTGCGCGGCGGGTTGACCCTCTCGCACCACCGATTCGAGGAGGAAAGCTGCGCCAAGCTGGGCATGGTGCTGGTCGATGTGCCGATGTCGGCCCGCAGCGCGCCCGAAGCCAAGACGCTGCTGGAGCTGATCCGGGTGCTGGGCGCGGTGGAAAAGCCGGTGCTGATGCATTGCAAATCGGGCGCCGACCGCGCCGGGCTGGCAAGTGCGATCTACCTGCTGCACTACCGCGGCGCCTCGCTGGAGGAGGCGCGCAAGCAACTCAGCCCGCGCTTTCTGCATTTCCGCGCCAGCAAGACCGGCATCCTTGACCATGTGCTCGACCTCTACGAGGCGCGACTGAAGCAGGGGCCGATTGCCTTCGCCGATTGGATCGCGCGCGAATATGACAACGGCGCGGCTTCGGTCGGCTACGCCGAGACGCGCGCCCGGCGCGGATTGTTCGGGCGCGGGGCCGCCTGATCCGGTTGGCCTTGCGTTCGATGGCGATGGTGTATTTGTTCACGCTGAACTGCCGGAGGGAACCGTGACCGGGTTGACGCAGCGCCTCGCGCTTGGAACCGTGCAATTCGGGCTGGCCTACGGCGTCTCGAACGACCTCGGCCGCCCGGACAAGGGTGAGGTGGGCCGCATCCTCGGCCTTGCGCGCGCCAGCGGCATCGACACGCTGGACACCGCCCCCGCCTATGGCGAGAGCGAGGCGGTGCTGGGCCGCATCGGGACGGCAGGGTTCCGCGTCATCTCGAAGGTGCCAAAGCTGCCCGACGACGTGACCGATGTGCGCGGCTTCATCCTTGGCGGGGTGCGGCACAGCCTGGCGCGGCTGGGTCTGCCCCGGCTGCACGGCCTCTTGCTGCACGAGCCCGAACAACTCTGCTCGCCGCGCGGCCCCGCGATCCGCGATGCGGTGCTGGAGGCGCAGGCGCTGGGGCTGGTGGACAGGATAGGCCTGTCGATCTACGCCCCCGACCGGCTGGCGGCCTTCACCGAAGTGCTGATGCCGCAGATCGTGCAGGCGCCGTTCAACATCCTCGACCGGCGGTTGGTCGCCTCGGGCTGGGCCGACCGGCTGGCGGCGGCAGGGGTGGAACTTCACGTCCGCTCGGCCTTTCTGCAGGGGTTGCTGCTGTTCGCGCCCGCCGCCCGGCCGGAAAAGTTCCGCCAGATGCCCGCCGTCTGGGCGGCGTGGGACGCCTGGCTTGCGGCCACCGGTCTGGCGCCGCTTGACGCCTGCCTGCGCTTTGTCGCGCAGCATCCGCAGATCGACCGCATCGTGGTGGGTGTGAACAGCGCGGCCGAGTTGCGGGCGGTTGCCGGAGTGCCGGATGCGCCCTTGACCTCGCTGCCCGATTGGCCCAACGACTTCGACCAACGGCTTATCGACCCCTCGACGTGGAGCAGCCTGTGAAAACCGTCGCCATCGTGCAGGCCCGCATGGGCTCCACCCGTCTGCCGGGCAAGGTGATGCGTGAGCTTGCCGACCAGCCGCTGATCGCGGTGCTGCTGGCGCGGCTGGCGCGCGCCGAACGGGTGGACGAGATCGTGATCGCCACCTCCACCGACCCGCGCAACGACCGGCTGGCGGCCTGCGTCGAAGGGCTGGGCTACCGCTGCTTCCGCGGCAGCGAGGCCGATGTGCTGGGCCGCTTCCTGCTGGCGGCGCGGGGGGCCGGGGCCGATGTGATCGTGCGCATCACCGGCGATTGCCCGCTGGTCGATCCGGCCGTGGTGGATGCCGTGATCGACGCCTTCCGGCGCGAAGGCGTGGACTATTGCAGCAACGTCGCGCCGCCGACCTACCCCGACGGCCTTGATACCGAGGTGTTCAGCCTTGCCGCGCTGGAACGGGCGGCGGCCGAGACGCAGGCCGCCTTTGATCACGAACACGTCACGCCCTACCTGCGCACCTCGGGCCGCTTCACCACCGTCAACGTGGTGAACCCGGTGGACCGTTCGGCGATGCGCCTGACGGTGGACGAGGCCGCCGACCTTGGCGTGATGCGCGCCGTCTTTGCCCGCTTCGCGCCCGATCTGCACTTCGGCTGGGAGCAGGTTGCGGCGCTGGCCGAGGCCGAGCCACAGCTTTTCGCGGCCAACGCCGCCATCCCGAACAACGAGGGGTCCACAATGTCGAACGGTCAGAAGCTCTGGAAACGCGCCAAGCAGATCATTCCCGGCGGCAACATGCTGCTGTCGAAACGGTCGGAAATGTTCCTGCCGGAACAGTGGCCGAGCTATTTCAGCCGCACCAAGGGCTGTTCGGTCTGGGATCTGGACGGCACCGAATACCGCGACATGTCGCTGATGGGGGTGGGCACCAACACGCTGGGCTACAGCCACCCCGAGGTGGATGCGGTGGTGATCGCCACGGTGCAGGCGGGCAACATGTCCACGCTGAACTGCCCCGAAGAGGTCGCGTTGGCGGAAAAGCTGATCGAACTGCACCCCTGGGCGGACATGGTGCGGCTGGCGCGGTCGGGCGGCGAGGCGAACGCCATCGCGGTGCGCATCGCCCGCGCCGCCAGCGGGCGCGACGAGATCGCGATCTGCGGCTATCACGGCTGGCACGACTGGTATCTGGCGACCAACCTTGGCAACGAACGCGGGCTGGACGGGCACCTGCTGCCCGGTCTCGACCCCGCCGGGGTGCCGCGCGCGCTGCTGGGCACCGTGCACCCGTTCGAGTACAACAACCTTGAACAACTGCGCGCGCTGCTGGATGAGCACCCGATCGGCGTGATCAAGATGGAAGTGTCGCGCAACGCGGGGCCCGCGCCGGGGTTCCTTGAGGAAATCCGGGCCATCGCCACCGCACGCAACATCGTGCTGGTGTTCGACGAATGCACCTCGGGCTTCCGCGAGACCTATGGCGGGCTGCACAAGAAATACGGCGTCGAACCGGACATGGCGATCTTCGGCAAGGCGCTGGGCAACGGCTATGCGATCACCGCCGTGATCGGGCGGCGTTCGGTGATGGATGCGGCACAGACCAGCTTCATCAGTTCCACCTTCTGGACCGAACGCATCGGGCCGAGCGCCGCCGTGAAGACGCTGGACCTGATGGCCGAGGTGAAATCCTGGGACGTGATCACCGCGATCGGCAACAAGGTCCGCGCGGGCTGGCAGGCAACGGCCGACGCGCACGGGCTGAAGATCGCCATCGCCGGGCTGCCGAGCCTGTCGACCTATGCGTTCCAGGCCAAGACTCCGCTGGAATACAAGACGCTGGTCACGCAGGAGATGCTGGCCAAGGGCTGGCTGGCCAGCACCAACTTCTACGCCTGCACCGCCCATACCGACGACATCATCGCGGCCTACTTCGCCGACCTCGACCCCGTCTTCGCGCTGATCGCCGAGTGCGAACATGGCGGGCGCAAGGTGGGCGACCTGCTCAAGGGGCCGGTCTGCCACGCCGGTTTCAAGCGGTTGAACTGAGGGTGGGCTACGCGCGCGACTGGCTGCGCTTCCGCCTTGCGCGGATGTTTCGGAACGAGGCCGCGCTGGCCCGCCGGTCCATCGCGCGGTCTTCGATGCTGGCGGCCGTATCCGGGCGCGGCGTTGCGCTGGTCGGCAACGCCCGGTCGCTGGCCGATGGCACGGCGGGGGCCGAGATCGACGCGCATGACGTGGTGATCCGCATCAACCGCGCGCCGATGCCCTCGCCCGTCTCGCATGGCAGCCACACCGACTGGCTGGCGCTTGCGGTGGGGATGGGCGCGGCCGACCTTGCCGCCCTGAACCCGAACCTGACGCTGTGGATGAGCCACAAGCGCAAGCGGTTGCCCTGGGCGGTGGCCTCGCGGCGGTTCTACCTGCATCCGCAGGCCGATATCCGGACTCTGTGGGCCAGGCTTGGCGCGCAGCCGACGACGGGCCTGATGCTGATCGACCTGCTGGCGGGGTCGCAGGCCAGCCGGATCGACCTTTACGGGTTCGACTTCTTCGAGTCGCTTTCGCTTTCGGGCCACCGCGCGGCCACGCAGGTGCCGCACGACTTCGCCGCCGAGCGCACGGCTGTCGAAAACCTGCTGGCCGCCGACGCGCGGTTCCGGCTGCACCGCGCCTAGGGCGAATTGCGTTTTATCTGATACGGCGACATCAGAATTCGCCCAAGTCTTGGGGCGAATTCTGATTCAAGATAAACGCAATTCGCTTTATGGCTGCGGCGGCTGGACGATCAGGATGTCGAGGTCTTTTCCCGGCGCATAGTCGGTCTTGTCGACCGTGAAGGTGGTCGGCCCGGTCTTCTTCACCCCGTCCGCGCACAGCGAGATCACGTTCTGCGGGCTGCCCTTGTCCACCGTCAGGCGGAACCGGCCGATCGACCCGGCCCAGGAATTCGCGGTGCGCAGCACATAGGAAATCCTGAGCGACATGCCGAGATAGCCGGTGGTCCCGTCGTCCTGCTTGCGCGCAATCGCCTTCAGGATCGCCTGCGAGGTTCCGGCATCGATGCAGTACTGCTTGACGACGTCCTGCTGATAGTCCTCGTAGGGCGGGTCCTGCCAGACGAACAACCCACCGGGTGGCCGGTTGTCATACCCGTGCGAGACGTGCAGCACCGCCCCGGCGGGGAAGGTCTGCGTCCAGTGATAGCGCAGCACGATCGACCAGAGCGGATAGACCGTCGGGTCACCGGCCCCGGTATCTCCCGAGGCGATCACCAGCCCTTCGGCGATCATCGCCGCGGTGGCGGCGGGCGGCAGGGCGGCGAGCGCGGCGTTCAGCTTGTCCATGTCGAGCGACAGGGGGATGCCGTAGGCCCGCAGACGGTCGGTGACATCGCGGCCGGGCGTGTCGTAGGCGGCGGCCGCCGGTTGCTCCCACAGGTTCTCCGGCTCGATCACGGCCACCCGGTCGATTGCCACCGCAACCGGCTTGCCCTCGACCGTGGCGGTGAAGTTCACCAGGTTCGGCTGGTCACGCTGATCGGGCAGGTTCCAGTCCTCGTTTTCCAGATCGGCGAGCGAGATCGGCGGCAGCGGAAAGATCACCTCGCCGGTCACGTCGTGGCTGGTCAGGTTGCGGAAGGTGTAATCCACCTTGATCTTGTCGGGGCCGATGAAGAGGTCTTCCGTTTCCATCGCCACATCCGCGGTATGGGCGAAGGTCAGACCGGTGGCGGTCAGGCCGCCAAAGCCGTCATTGGCCAGCACGGGGGCAGCGGCAAGAAGAAGGGTGGCAAGCAATGGGCGCAGCATGAAGGCACCTCCTGATTGGCGCGACTTTAGCGACCCGCCCGGCCTTGGGCGAGGGGGCAAATGACGAATCCGCTTTCGCCCCTGGGCGGTTTGCGCTATCTGGCCACGTCTTTTCCGCAAGAGACCGAACAGGATATCTTCATGGGTTACAGGGTCGTTGTCGCGGGTGCCACGGGCAATGTGGGCCGCGAAATGCTGAACATCCTCGCCGAGCGCGAGTTTCCGGTGGACGAGATCGCGGCGCTGGCGTCGCGAAAATCGCTGGGCACCGAGATCAGCTTTGGCGACCGGACGCTGAAGACCAGAGATCTCGACACCTTCGATTTCACCGGCTGGGATATCGCGCTGTTCGCGGTGGGCTCCGACGCCACCAAGATCTACGCCCCGCGCGCCGCCGCCGCGGGCTGCGTGGTGATCGACAACTCCTCGCTCTACCGCTACGACCCGGCGATCCCGCTGGTGGTGCCGGAAGTGAACCCCGAGGCGGTCGAGATGTACCGCAACAAGATGATCATCGCGAACCCCAACTGCTCGACCGCGCAGATGGTGGTGGCGCTGAAGCCGCTGCACGACCGCGCACGGATCAAGCGGGTGGTTGTCAGCACCTACCAGTCCGTCTCGGGCGCGGGCAAGGACGGCATGGACGAGCTGTGGAACCAGACCAAGGGCATGTATGTGCCCGGTCAGGAAGTCGCGCCGAAGAAGTTCCCCAAGCAGATCGCCTTCAACGTGATTCCCCAGATCGACGTCTTCCTTGAGGATGGTCAGACCAAGGAAGAATGGAAGATGGTCGCCGAAACCAAGAAGATCCTCGACAAGTCGATCAAGGTCACCGCGACCTGCGTCCGCGTGCCGGTCTTCGTCGGCCATTCCGAGGCGATCAACATCGAGTTCTGGGACCACCTCGACGAGGCCGAGGCGCGCGACATCCTGCGCGAGGCGCCGGGCATCCTGGTGATCGACAAGCGCGAACCCGGTGGCTACATCACACCGATCGAATGCGTCGGCGACTACGCCACCTACATCAGCCGCATCCGGCAGGATTCGACCATCGACAACGGCATCAACCTGTGGTGCGTCAGCGACAACCTGCGCAAGGGTGCCGCGCTGAACGCGGTGCAGATCGCCGAGGTGCTGGGCAACCGGTGTTTGAAAAAGGGCTGACCGCCGCCCGGCGCGCCGTCAAGGCTCCGCGCCGCGTCCCTGCCTGACGGACGGTCACCCCCGCGCAAGCGGGGGTCTTCCGGCCCCCTTGCGAACGTCGGGATCGTGGCAAGCGGCGACGGTGCGTCGCGCTGCCCCCTTGCTTTTGTGCCGCCATTGACCAACGCTGGAGCCATATTTCAGGAGGTTCCGATGCGCCCATTTCCAACCATGCTTGCCGTATTCATGTTCTCGACCGCGCCCGCCGCGCTGCTGGCGGATACCATCGAGGCGCGATCCACCGTCACCCGCGTGACGATCTTTCCCGGCCTTGCCCAGGTGGTGCGCGTGGTCGAGGTGAAAGGGCCGCCGGGCGCGAACCAGTTGATCGTGCCCGACCTGCCCGCAGGCACCGATGCCAGCTCGATCCGGGTGGCGGGCGACGGCGTCACGATCGGCGCGCTGAGCCTCGCCGAGGGGCGGCAGCCCGCAACCGCCGACCTGACCGCGCCCGAGCTGAAGGCGGCGCAGGACGAGGTGACGCGGCTTGACCTTGCGCTGGCGCAAAAGCTGGCGGCGGTGGCCGAGATCCGGTTGCAGGCGAAGGCCTCGGACGAGGAGATCGGCTTTCTGCGCGGCCTGAACCAGCGCGCCCCCGCCGCCGCCGCCGCGACCGACGATCTGCGCGCCACGGCGCAGATGGTGAATGACGAGGTGCTGGCCGCTGCCCGGCGTTCGTTCGAGGCCGAACAGCAGGCGCTGGCGGCGGAACGCGCGCTGATCCCCGAGCGCGAGGCGCTGGACCGCGCGAAACAGGCGCTGGCCGCGTTGATGGACGCGGGCAAGCACGCGACGCTTCTGGCGACGGTCGAGGGTTCGGGGCGGATCGAGATCACCACCTACACGGAAAACGCCGACTGGTGGCCGGTCTACGATCTGCGGCTGGACCGCAAGGGCAAGACGCTGACGCTGGAGCGTGGGGCCTTCGTCAAGCAGAACTCGGGCGAGGACTGGACGAACGTGGACCTGACGCTGTCGACGGCGCGGCCGTCCGAGCAGTCGGCGCCGACCGAGGTCTACCCGAACCTGCGCCGCATCGCGCCGCCGCCGCCCGCGGGTGTCGTCGCCGATGCCGCCGCGCCGATGATGGAGGCGCCCGTGATGGCGGCGTCGAAGGCGGCCCCGGTGGCGGCCCGCGCCCAGACCGAGATCACCGGGGAAACGGTGAGCTACCATTACCCCGGCCCCGCCAGCCTGCGCGGCGGGGTGGAGCAGGCGCGCCTGACGCTCGACAATGTGACGCTGCAGGCCAAGGTCTACGCCGAGGCGGCACCGGCGCTGGACGGCAGCGCCTATCTGATGGCCAAGGCGACGAACGACAGCGGCCAGATCCTGCTGCCCGGCGATGCGGTGCTCTTTGCCGATGGCGCGGTGGCGGGCACGGGTTCGGTGCCGCTGACGGCGGCGGGGGCCGACCTGACGCTCGGGTTCGGGGCGATCGACGGCTTGCGCGCCTCGGTGACGGTGCCGGTCAGATCGGCCGGCGACCGCGGCATCCTGTCGAAGTCGAACGAACAGCACGAGGTTTCGGTGCTCAAGGTCGAGAACCTGACCGCAGAGTCCTGGCCGCTGCGCATCTTGGCCAGCGTGCCCTATTCGGAACAGGACGACCTTGTCATCCGCACCCGCACCACGCCGCCGCCGACCGAGACCGACATCGACGGCAAGCGCGGCGTGATGGGCTGGCAAGCCGACCTCGGGCCGGGGGCGACCACGCAGGTGCAGCTCGACACCACGCTCGACTGGCCCGCGGGGCAGGAGCTGCAGTAGGGGGGCGGCCCCCTCACAGGCTGTCACCCCCGCGCAAGCGGGGGTCTCCCGGTCAGTGCCGCCTCCGTGGGCCGGTCGGCAAAGGCCGCATCTCCACATTCGCCGCCATCCCGGCAAGCTCCCGCGCCTGATCCAGCAACGGCAGGAACCAGTGTGCGAACGCCGTCCCGTAGCTTGACGCGACCACGGCGATTTCGGGGCTGTGGGCCGTCAGAAGCGCGTACACCGCATTTCCCGCGACGCCGCCGATGATGTTTCCGGCAAGCATCCGCCCCGCCCGGATCAGCAGGTTCCGGTGCGCCGCGTCCTGCACCGCCCCGCTGCTCGCCGCCTCGGGTGCTTCCATGATCCGCGCTTCCAGCGCCCGAAGCCGGTCCCCGATGGCCCGCTCATCCCCCGCGACGGCTACGCTCAGCGCGTCATGCGCCGCCTTCACCTCGGGCGTCGGCGGGTCCGCCGCATAGCGCCGCTTGCGCTCTTCCAGCCGTTCCACATCGGCATTGTCGAGCGTCAGGCCCGGCCCAATCCGCACCACATCGCCCAGCGCATCGGCGACGTCGGGCGTATAGGCCTCCTCACCCCCCCGCTCCGCCCCGCGCGCAAGGCTGGCCGACAGGTCTTCGACCTCCAGATGCAGCGCCAGCATGTCGAGGTCGTCGAATGGCCGGTCCACCTGCAACAGCAGCGCCCGCGCCCGCGCCGCCAGCCAGGGAAACCGGTTCCCCGCCAGTTGCGCCAGTTCCGCCGCTTTCGGCCGCAACCGCTCGTGCAGAACGCGCTTCAGCCGCTCGTCCCGCTCCGCCTCCGACGGCAGCGAGGCCGCGATCTCAAGCTGCCCGTCGACCATCGTGACAGCGAGCAGAGCGTCCGGTTCCGGCGCGTCCACCTGCACCACCGGCGGAACCCAGTCCTCCAGATACCGGAACAACTCGCGCGCGCGTTGCTTGGGGTCTTCGACTTCGGCTATCCGTGCGATCTGTGCATCCGCACGAGTTGCCGGAGTGTCTTTGAAAACCAACCCCGCACCGTACGGGTTCTCAACCAACCCAGTCAGCTTGCGGATTGGACGCAGGTCGAACACCTCGCTTCCTTCCAGCCCGAGCATCGTGATCTTGGTCAAACCTGACAACGGACCAAGGTCGACGACACGGGCAGCGTTGAGCGACAGACTCTCGATTCCGGTCAATTCCGCCATCAGAGCAAGGTTGGTGACCCTTGTATCGCCGAGAAAGAGCCACTTGAGCCGGGTCATCCCCGCCAACGGTGCGAGGTCGGCGAACTGTGTTCTGTTAAGCGAGAGTGATCTAAGCCCGGTCATCCCCGCCAACGGCGCGAAGTCAGTGACTTGGGTGGCATCGAGGACGAGCCACTCAATCCTAGCCAACCCCGCAAGCGGGGCGAGGTTGGTGACTTGGGTACCGGCGAGCCACAGGTTCCGAAGCCCGGTCAGTCGCGCCAGCGGCGCAAGGTTAGCGACTTGTGTGTTATTCAGTGACAGGGTGGAGAGCCCGATCATCCCCGCGAGAGGTGCGAGGTTCGTGACCCGCGTGTGGTCGAGTTCGAGTACCCTACACCCCCCAAATTCCCCGATCTCCGGAGGTAGGACTGTAAGCGCAAGGGTTTCCGGGCGGTTGAGCGCCAACTCGACCATCCCCGTCCGCTTCGCCTCGGCGATCAACTGCCGCGCAAATTCATAGGCGTTGTCTGCTGCGCTCATCCGCGCCCCCACCCGTTCGCGCCACGATGGCCCGTGCGCGTAGCCCCGGCAAGCCTCAGACCGGAATGAAGGCGCCGCTGGCCTGATCGTACTGTTCCAGCCCGCCCTCGCCCAGTTCCGTCCAGAGGCCGTGCAGGGTCAGGTTCTCGGCCTCGACCGCGGCGCGGACGAAGGGGAAGGTCATCAGGTTGTCCAGCGAGATCAGCACCGCCTGCTTTTCCAGCGCCCGCATCCGCTCGGTATCGTCGGCAATGTCCTTCACCCGCTCGTAACCGGGCCGCAGGATGTCCATCCAGCGGCCGACGAAGCTCGACTTCTGTTCCAGTTCCGGCGCCTGGCCCGAGCACATCGCGTGGCAGCCGTTGACCCCGCCGCAGTTGGAATGCCCCAGCACGATCAGGTGCGCCACCTTCAGCGAGGTCACCGCGAATTCGACCGCCGCCGAGGTGCCGTGATACTGCCCGTCGGGGTTCGAGGGCGGCACCAGATTGGCGATGTTGCGGTGGATGAAGAACTCGCCCTCGTCGGCCCCGAAGATCGAGGTGACGTGGACCCGGCTGTCGCAACACGAAATCACCATCGCGCGCGGGCGCTGCCCCTCGGTGGCAAGACGGCGATACCAGGCCTTGTTCTCGACGAAGGTGGTGGCCTTCCAGCCGTGGTAGCGCTGAACGAGGTAGGCGGGAAGCGGCCGGGCCTGGGGCATCGTCTGACTGTCCTTCCGGGGGGCGTCAGGCGTATCTAGGGCGGTTTTGAACCAAGTTCGAGGCATTTTTCGCTGCGCTGCAACGAAATCTTCAACGCGCTCCGCCAGGGTCATTCCCGGGTGATGGGCGTTCAAGGAGGGTGCGACGTGTGTGGGGTAACGATGCTCCGCCCGGTCGAGGCGATCTGCCTCGATCCGGCGCGGATGGCGGCGCTTTATGCCGAATTCGGCGCGGCGGGGGCGGACAGCCTTGTCGCCCGCGCCACTGGGGAAATGGCACTCCTGATGTCATCATTGGTGGCCTACTCGGCCGAGGGTGCCTTTGACGCCTTCGCGCGCGGGTTGCGCAGTTTCCGGCGGCTCGCCGATCATGTCGGGATGGTCGGCCTGTCGCAGGCGGCGGCGGCAGTCGCCGACAGTGTCGCGTCGGGCGAGGCGACGGCCATCGCGGCAACCTGGGCGCGGCTCCTGCGGCTGGCGGAACGGGCCTTGGCAAGCGAATGGGATCGCGTCGGCGGGCGCTGCTGATCCGGCTTTGCGGGCGGATCGCGAACGGCCGGGCGAATTGCGTATCATCTGACGCGAGGGCATCGGAATTCGCTCAGATCCTGCGGCGAATTCTGATTCAACATGAACGCAATCCGCTCTAGGCTGGCGCCGATCCACAGCCGGAAGCCCCGCCATGCCCCTGACCTTCGCGCCCGCCGATGCCGCCGCCCTGCCGCTTCACGTCGTCACGAAAGAGCGGCTGGTCGGCTGGCGCGCCACGCTCGGCCCCGACACGGTGGCCTGGCTTGCCGTGACCGGCTTCGCCGCGGGCGCGGGCGAGGTCGCGCTGATCCCCGGGGCGGGCGGTGCGCTGGCGGGCGCCGCCATCGGTCTTGGTGACGCCTCGACCCGCGCGCGGCAACGTTTCCAGATCGCGAAGGCCGCCGCGGTCCTGCCCGCGGGCGCATGGGAGATTGCAGGCCCGCTGGACCCGGCCGAAGCCGAAGAGGCTGCGCTCGGCTGGCTTCTGGCGCGATACCGGTTCGACCGCTACCACCCGGGCCGTGCCGCCCTGGCGCTCCTGAAGCCGCCCGCAGGGGTGGATGCCGCCCGCCTCGAGATCATCGCCGCGGGCGAGGCGCTGACCCGCGACCTGATCAACACCCCCGCTTGCGACATGGGGCCGCAAGAACTGGAGGCGGCCTTCCTCGCCCTCGCCGAACGCTTCGGCGCCACCGCCGAGGTGACCCTGGGCGACGATCTGCTGGCCCGCAACTTCCCGATGATCCACGCCGTCGGCCGCGCCTCGATGCGGGCGCCGCGCCTGCTCGATCTGCGCTGGGGCACGACCGGCCCGCGCCTGACACTGGTCGGCAAGGGGGTCTGCTTCGATACCGGCGGGCTCGACATCAAGCCCTCGGCCGGGATGCTCCTAATGAAGAAGGACATGGGCGGCGCCGCCACCGTCATGGGCCTTGCGCAGATGATCATGGCGCTCGGCCTGCCGGTGCGCCTGCGCGTCCTCGTTCCGGCGGTGGAAAACGCGATCGGCGGCAATGCGATGCGCCCGCGCGACATCCTGACCAGCCGCAAGGGTCTGACGGTCGAGATCAACAACACCGATGCCGAGGGGCGTCTGGTGCTGGCCGACGCGCTGGCGCTGGCCGATGAAGAGGCGCCCGACCTGATCGTCTCGATGGCCACCCTCACCGGCGCGGCCCGCGTCGCCGTCGGCCCCGACCTCGCGCCGTTCTACACCGACGTGGACGCTCACGCCGCCGCTCTCTGCGCCGCTGGCGCGCGGGTGCGCGACCCGGTCTGGCGGCTGCCGTTCTGGACGCCCTACGAGCCGCTGATCGAACCCGGCATCGCCGATCTCGACAACGCGCCCTCGGGCGGCTTCGCGGGCTCGATCACCGCCGCCCTTTTCCTGCGCCGCTTCGTGGCCGCCGCGCCCTACCTGCACTTCGACATCTACGGCCACATGCCCGCCGACGCGCCCGCCCGCCCCAAGGGTGGCGTGGGGCAGGGTGCCCGCGCCCTGTTGCAGGCGCTGCCGCAATTGCTGGGGTTCTAGATGGACCGGCGCGAGACCCCGGCGAACGGCCGCGTCGCCCACACCTCGCTGCGCGGCAAGGTGTTGGCGGACCGCTTCACCGAGGGCGAGATGGCCCGCGTTGTCGCCCCGCTCGCCGACCTGCTCGCCGCCCCTGATGGTGCGCGCGACCGGCAATTCCTGCTGGGCGCTCGCGTCCTCGTGCTCGAACGCCGGGGCGGCTGGGCCTTCGTGCAACGTCTGCAAGACGGCTACGTCGGCTACATGGCCGAGGCCGACCTCGGCCCCGACGCCGCCCCCACCCACCGGGTCGCCGCGCCCGCCACCCACCTCTACCCCGCGGCCAACCTCAAGCTGCGCGAGATCGCGCTGCTGTCGCTCGGTGCGCAACTCACCATCGTCGGCCACGCCGGCCACTGGGCCGAGACTGACGGCGGCCGCTTCGTCCCCGCGATGCACCTGCGGCCCGTGGACTCGGTCGAACCCGACCCCGTGACGGTGGCCGAGGCGTTCCTTGGCACGCCCTACCTCTGGGGCGGCAATTCCCGCAACGGGATCGACTGCTCCGGCCTCGTGCAGGCCGCCTGCCGCGCCTGCGGCATCGCCTGCCCCGCCGACAGCGATCAGCAGCTTGCCCGCCTCGGCCGCCTTCTGGCCGACGACGAGCCCCTTCGGCGCGGCGATCTGGTGTTCTGGAAGGGCCACGTCGCCCTGATGTCCGATGCCGAGACGATCCTGCATGCGAACGGCGCGGCGATGGCCGTGACCCGTGAGCCCTATGCCCGCGCCGTCACGCGCATCCTCGCGGCAGGCGAGGGCCCGGTGATCGCCCGCAAGCGACTCTAGCGCGGCGGCACCGCTTCGATCGCGTGCTTTCTTCCGTTCCCAAATATCCTCGGGGGGCCGGGGGGCAGACGGCCCCCCGGCTTGCGCCGCTGCGCGCGCCGTCAGGCTTTCGCCCTCTCCCCCAGCGCCCGGGTCTGGCTGACGGTCATGCCGGTCGACAGCATCTCGGGGTCCAGCTTCAGCTCGATCACTGCCGGTTTGCCCGCGGCGACAGCGCGTTCGAACGCCGCCGCGAAGTCTTCGCCGTCGCTCACCATCTCGCCATGCCCGCCGTAAGCCCTTGCCAATGCCGCGAAATCAGGGTTGGCGAGGTCGGTGCCCGACACCCGCCCGGGGTAGTGGCGTTCCTGATGCATCCGGATCGTGCCATAGCGGCCGTTGTTCGCCACGATGACGATCACCGCCGTGCCATGCTGCACGGCGGTGGAAAACTCGTTCAGCGTCATCTGGAAATCGCCATCGCCCGCCAGGCAGACGACCACGCGGCCGGGGTGTTCCAGCTTCGCCGAGATCGCCGCCGGAAAGCCGTAGCCCATGCTGCCCGAGGTCGGCGCAAGCTGCGTGCCGGTCTGCTTGAACTGGTGGTAACGGTGCAGGAACGCGGCGAAGTTTCCGGCGCCGTTGGTCAGCATCGCGTCGTCCGGCAGATGCGCCGAGAGCCAGCCCACCACCCGTTCCAGCTTCACCGCGCCGGGGGTTTCGACCGGCTGCCGCCAGGCCTCGTACTCGGCGCGCGCGACCTTGGTCCGCTCCGCCCAGGCCGGGGTCGCGGGCCGGTTCAGTCGTGCCAGTTCGGCCACCATCTGCGGTGCCGGGACCGCGATGCCAAGGTCGGGGCGGAACACGCGACCCAACTCGTCCGGGTCGGGGTAGACATGCACGATCTTCGGCAGCGGCCCCGCCGGGTCAAGAAGTTCGTACCCTCCCGTCGCGATGTCGCCCAGCCGCGCACCCAGCACCAGCAGGCAATCGGCCGCCTGAAGTCTTTGGCCCAGCCTGGGATTCATCCCCACGCCCAGATCGCCGACGTAGTTCGGATGGCGGTTGTCCATCCGGTCCTGCCGCCGGAACGTCACCGCCACCGGCAGCCCGAAGCCCTCGGCAAAGCGTTCGAGATCGGTTGCCGCCTCCGCCGACCATTGCGAGCCGCCCACCACCACCAGCGGCCGCTCGGCCCCCGCCAGCGCCTCCACCACCGCTGCCAGTTGCGCCGGGCTGACGGCGGCGGGCACCGGCGCCGGGGCGCGAATGTCGGCGACGTCCGCCACGGCGCTCAGCATGTCCTCGGGCAGCGCGAGCACGACCGGGCCGGGGCGGCCCGAGCGCGCGACGTGGAAGGCGCGGCTGATGTATTCCGGCAGCCGCTCGGTCTGATCGACCTCGGCCACCCATTTCGCCAGGGTGCCGAAAACGCCGCGGTAGTCGACCTCCTGGAACGCCTCGCGATCACGGTGGCCGCGCGCGATCTGGCCGACGAAGACGACCATCGGCGTCGAATCCTGCTTGGCCACGTGGATGCCCGCCGAGGCGTTGGTGACCCCCGGCCCGCGCGTGACGAACAGCACGCCGGGCTGGCCGGTCATCTTGCCATAGGCTTCCGCCATCATCGCGGCGCCGCCTTCCTGACGGCAGACGATGTTGGCAATCCCCGAGTCGTAAAGCCCGTCGAGCGCGGCGAGGAAGCTTTCGCCGGGCACCGAGAACACCCGCCGCACCCCCTGGATCGCCAGTTGATCCGCCAGAATCCTTCCGCCGTGCCGCTGCATGTCGCCCTCCGTTTTCGATGCGGCGCCACCGTGGCGCAACTGCTCCGTAGGGGCAAGGTCTTGCGCCCGCCGGTGCGCGCCCTATCGTCGCGGCAAAGCATGGAGTGTGCGATGACCCTTCCCCGCCTTTTCGGCATCCCCGGCGCGCTGCGCGCGGGGTCCGCCAACCGGATGCTGCTGGCCGAGGCGCGGCGGCTGTTCGGCCCCGCCGACTATGCCGAGGCCGACCTGCGCCTGCCGCTTTACGATGGCGATCTGGAAGATGCCGAGGGCATTCCGGCCTCGGTTCAACGGCTCGCCGATGGCATCGCGACATCCGATGCCGTCATCATCGCAACGCCGGAATACAACCGCGCGCCGCCCGGCGTGCTGAAGAACGCGCTCGACTGGGTCAGCCGCACCTCGGGGCGGCCGTTGCGCGACAAGCCGGTGGCGATCATCTCGGCGGCCGACGGGCGCGGCGGCGGCGACCGGTCGCAATATGCGCTTCGGCTGATGCTGGTGGCGTTCCGGCCGCATGTCCTGCAGGGGCCGGAGCTGCTGGTGCCCGATGGCCGCGCTGGGTTCGACGGCGAGGGGCGGCTGATCCTCGAGCCGCAGCGGAAGGGTCTGGAGGAGTTGATGGCGGGCCTGCGCGCCGCGGCGGTGCGGCGATGACCGAGACCGTCACCGACCTGATGGACCCGGCCCGCGCCACCGCGCTGGCCGCGGTGCTGGGCCACACCTGGGCCGAGGGGCAGCCGCTGCCGCCCTTCTTTCACCGCGCCTATTTTTGGGATGTGCGCCCCGAGCCGCAACTGGGGCGCGACGGCCACCCCAGGCTGGGCGGGAAGACCCTGATCCCCGACCTCTGGCTACCACGCCGGATGTGGGCGGGCGGGCGGCTGGAATTCCATGCGCCGCTGCACGCCGGGCGCCCGGCCGAACGGCAGAGCGAGATGGAATCGATCGACGAGAAAGAGGGGCGCAGCGGTCGGCTGGGCTTTGTTACCCTGCGCCACGAAATCCGGCAGGAGGGCACGCTGTGCGTGACGGAATGGCAAGACCTCGTCTACCGCGCCGACCCGGTGCCGGGCGAGGCGAAACCGGTGCCGCCCGACCCGCCCGAGATGGCAGACGAGGTCCGCAGCCGCGATTTCTACACCCTGACACTGATGCGCTATTCGGCGCTGACAATGACCGGCCACCGCATCCACTACGACCTCGACTATGCGCGCGAGGTGGAAGGCTATCCCGGCCTCGTCGTCCACGCCCCGCTGCTGGCGCAGCTTCTGATGCTCATGGCGCCGGGGCCGCTGGCCAGCTTCCGCTTTCGCGCCACGTCGCCGCTGTGCCTGCCCGACAGCGCGCGGCTCTGCCGGTGGGGCACCCGGTTCTGGGTGTCTGGCCCGGGCGGGGGACTGTGCATGGACGCCGAGGCGAGCTACGCCACCAGCCGGGCGTAAAGCGACAGAAGCGCGGTCGCCCAGTCTTCGGGCGAGGTGGCCAGCGCGTTTTCCGGGCGGATCGCGCGGATGCTCATCGCCTGCACCTCGGCATCGGGCAGGTCGCGCAGGCGGGCGATGGCGGCAGTCAGCGTTTCGGGCGCGCGCATGTCGCAGGCGAAGCCAAGGCCGCGTTCCGTCACCTCGCGCGACAGCAGCGAGCTTTGCGGCAGGATCACCGGCAGCCCGCTTTGCAGTGCCTCGGCCACCACCAGCCCGAACGGTTCGCCGTGGCGCGAGGCCAGCGCGACGCCGCGCGCCGATTGCACCAGCGCGCCGATCTCCTCGCGCGATTTCCAGCCGGTGAAGGTGACGGCCGGATGGGCGCGCGCGAGGGGTTCGCGCAGCGGCCCGTCGCCGATCACTGTCAGCGGCATTCCGGCCGCCCCGGCCGCCGCGATCAGGTCTCGAACTCCCTTATCCTCCTCGACGCGGCCGACGTAGAACAACTGCCGGTTCGCCTCGGCCGGAACCCGCGTCGCACTCCAGGCCGTGACCGGGTTGCGCAGGGTGACCATCCGCGCGGTGTCCAGCCCGGCGAGCGCCAGCATCGGGGCCATGTCGGGATGGATGGTGGCGATGGCGCCCCAGGGCAGTCGTTGGTCGAACACCCGGCGCAAGGTGGCGCTGCGGGCGACGCGCCAGAGCTTGTGCGGGTAACTGCGCTTGTCGCAGTTCGTCGTCAGGCAATCGAGGCTGAGCGGCACCCGGCGGCAGGGCGTGGCGGTGCGGTAGTCGGTGAAGACCCCGTTGGGGCAGGCGAGGAAGAAATCATGTGCGTGCACCACGGTGCGGGCGGCGACCGGGTGCAGCGCGGTGAAGATCGCGGGCGACAGGATCTGGGCCCAGCCGTGCAGGTGGTAGACCGTGCCGGGCGTGTCGGTGCGGGCGATATGGGCGGCGAGCGCATCGCGCGCCGCGGCGTTCCAGAGGCCCGCCATCATCGCCTTGCCGCGCGACTGGTCCAGCAGGCGCGCCCCGCCCGCGGCCACCACCTCGATGCCGTCCGCGGCCAGTGCCGGGTTGTCGCCCGCATCGCCGCAGAACAGCGTCACGCCAAGGCCCCGCGCCCGCATCAGCCGCGCGGACAGCAGCGCCAGCCCGGTCGCCCCGCCGCGGGCGGTGCTCGCGTCGTTGATGATGACGATTCGCAGGGGCATCGGCGGGGTCCGGCTGACGGGGGTGTCCGGGCTGCGGATTAGCCGGAAATCCGGGTGAAATTGTGACGTGGGGCGGCATTGTCGACGGCGCAGCAGGATAGCGGGTGCGAACCGGGCAGGACCGCGCGCGCCCCCCATGCTAAGGCGGGGACGTGATGGTGGAGATGTGGCGATGAAGGTGGTGCAGTTCGGATTGCGCTACAGCCCGAATGTGGGCGACGGCATCATTGCCGAGTGTCTGGCCCATGCCGTCCGCAAGACGGTGCCGGGGGCGACGGTCGAGATGGTCGATCTGTCGGGGCGGTCCGGGTTCGGGCAGGTTCTGGTGCGCAACCGGTCGCTGGCGCTGAAGGTGCTGGGGCTGGTGCCGGGTCCGCTGCGGCGGCGGCTGGTGCGCTGGCGGCTGGGCCGGATGCTCGACCGGGTGGAACCCGACTGGGCGCGGGCGGTGCGCGGGGCGCAGGTGGTCATCCTCGGCGGCGGGCAGATCTTTGCCGACGCCGATCTGAATTTCCCGCTCAAGATCGCCCGGGCAGCCAGCGTGGTGCGCGCGGCGCGCGTGCCGCTGGCGATCCACGCGGTCGGCGTGCAGGGCGGCTGGTCGGCCGAGGGGCGGGTGCTGTTCGCGCAGGTGCTCGGGTGCGATCTGCGGCAGGTCGGGTTGCGCGATGAAGGCTCGCGGCAGGCCTGGCTGGCGGAAACCGGCGGGCGCGGCCCGGTGCCGGTGCTGACGCGCGACCCCGGCCTGCTGGCGGCGGCGTGTTATGGACCGGCGCCGCAAAAGACCCGGCGCATCGGGCTTTGCGTCACCGATCCGGCGATCCTGCGCTATCACGCGGATTCGGCGGTGGCCGGGGCGGGCGAGGGCGGCATCGGCTTCTTTCGCGATCTGGCGGCGGCGATTGTCGATGCGGGCCACAGGGTCACGCTGTTCTGCAATGGCGCCGAGGAGGATCGCGCCGCGCTGGATGCGGTGATCGCCGATCCGGGTGTCGCGGCGATGGTGCTGACCGGTGTTGTCTCGCTGGCGCCGCCACCGGCGACACCGCGCGATCTGGCGCTGACCATCGCGGGAATGAAGGCGGTTGTCGCGCACCGCCTGCATGCCTGCATCGTCGCCTGGTCCTATGGCCTGCCGGTCGTCGGCCTTGGCTGGGACCGCAAGGTGGAAAGTTTCTTCGCCTCGGTCGGGGCCGAGGCCGCCTTTGCCGGGGGCGACGGGGTTGCCGCCGCCGCCGTGGCCGATCGGCTGACCGCGGCGCTAAAGCTGCGCCCCGATCCCGGGCATCACGCCCGCGTGCTGGCCGAGACCGAGGCCGCGGTTGCCGCCGCCGTTCAGTCCGCTCGCCGCAGCGTGAACCGGTAGTCGGTCGCGTCGCCGGTCGGGGTGACGTTGGGACCGACGGCGAAGGCCAGCACATCGCCGCGCTTCAGGTGCAAGGGCGCGGTGGTGCGATCCGCTGGCGCGGTCAGCACCGCCCCATCCAGCGGCGCACCGTTCAGCGTCAGGTCATATCGGATGCCATCCTCGCTGTGGCTGGCGGGGCTGAGCCGCGATTCGGCCGTCACGGTCATGTCGGCGGGCGCGGTGAAGCGGTGGACGATCACCACCTGCTTGTCGGCATGGGTGCCGGGCAACAGCACGTCGGCGGTGAGCCGCGCGAAGGTGGTGCCCGGCACCCCGAGGTAGGGCGTCCAGGGCGCGCCCTGACGGTCTTGCCCGCCGTGGGTTTCCAGCGCCAGCACGGTGTCGCCCTCCAGCGCGACGCGGGTGAAGGGGTCGGCGGGCTGGCCCGGCACACCGGGATAGGCGAACTGGTCGTAGCTGTCGGCGATCACGGTCTGCGGCGCCAGCGTCACGTCGGTGCCCAGCGTCAGCGGCGCGGGGCCGGTCACGGTGATCGGATCGGTTTCCGACAGGGTGAGTGTCGCCGGGTCCAGCGCCGTCCCGGTGGGGTCGGTCGCCGTCAGGCCGGGGCGCGTCAGGTGCAGGGCGCGGGCGGCGCCCCAGATGACCAGCGTCCGGTCGCCGAAGCGGCAGGCGTAGGTGAACGGGTCGGGCGCGACATCGGCGACCGGCAACCGCTCCATCAGACTGCCGATCTGGCGGAAGGCGCGGCCGGTGGCCGTGATCTGGCCCGCGCCGTCGATCAGCGGCGCCAGCCCGTCGCCGCGCGGGTTCAGCGGATACCACACCGCGCGATCCACTCCCGCCAGCGCCATCTGGCAGTAGTTGCGCAAGAGCAACCCCGGCGCCTTCGCCGGATCGGGCTCGCCGAACTCGGTGACGTCAAGCGGCAGATCGGCGGCACCCGGAAGCCGACGGAAGACGGCGATCTGGCGCACCAGTTGCTCGGCCGGGGTGGTGTAGGTGTGCAGCGCCAGGGCATCCATCGCGCCCGCCGCCCCCGCCGCGAACATCGGCGCGAGGTAGCCGACCGGGATCGAATGCACCCCGCCGCCAAGGATGCGCACCTTGGGGTTCACCGCCTTCACCGCGTCATGCACCGCCCGCAGGATCGCGAGGTAGCCGAGCGCGCGCTGATCCAGCGGCGCGGCCTTCAGCGGGCCGGTGACGAAGTTGGCGCTGTTGATCTCGTTGCCGACCTCGACGGCGGTGATCGCGGGGAACCGCTTCACCGTTTCCGCCGCGTCGCGGGCGAAGGCGGCGATGGCGGCGGGGGTGTAGGGCGTCACGCCGCCGTCGTAGGCGGGGTGGCCGTTGTTCACCGTCAGGCTCATGGTCTGGCCTGCGGCGGCCACCATCGCGGGGTAGGTCGTCGACATCGTGGCAAAGGTGAACGTCCCGCCGGGCTGTTCGACCTCGTCCCAATAGACCGCGTCGCGAAAGTTGCGCAGGCCAAGCGCCTGTGCCGCCTTGAACATCGCGGGTGCCCAGAGCTGTCCGAAGTTCGACGCCGCGCCGAGTTCCGGCCCGCGCAGATCCAGCGCCGCGACGGGCAGCGCGGCCAGCAGGGCAAGGGCGCAGACAAGGCGGGCGGGCATGGTGGCGGCTCCGGTCATCGTTTCGCTGCATCGTATTCAGTTTTTCGTGCCACCGCCGCTCGTTTTTCCCGGCGCAGCGGTTATGCTCCCCTGCCGTCACCGATCCAAGAGCGTCATGCAAGTCGTCCTCAGCACCCCCTTCGCCCTGTTCGTCATGATTGCCCTGGCGATCAAGGGGCCAATGCGCGGGCTTTGGGTGCTGATGGCCACCACGCCTTTCGGGGTGGCGGCGGCGTTCAACCTGCCCGCGGCGGGCGGCGCCTCGATCATGGTGACGGACATCGCGGCGATCACCATGTTCACGCTCCTGTGGCTGGAGCCCTGCTCCACCTCGCGGCTTCTCGGCACGATGCGGCCCTTTCAGCCGGGGTTCTTCCTGATCCTGCTGATCGTGTTCTCGGCCGTTTCGGCCATCCTGTTTCCGCGCCTTTTCGAGGGGCAGACCGAAGTGTTCGGCATCGACCGCAGCGCCAACACGGCGGGCATCATCTCGGTCGGGCTGCATGCAACCACAGGCAACCTGACGCAACTGTTCCGCGTCCTGCTGGACGGTTTCACCTTCTTCACGCTGGCCACGGTGTTTCGCGAAGAGCCCGATACCGCCACGGTGGTGCGGGCGATGGCGGTGGCGGCGTTCCTGAACGTCGCGCTGGGGTGGCTGGACGTGATGACGGGGATGGTCGGCGCGGGCATCCTGATGGAGCCGATCCGCACCGCAAACTATGCGATCATGGCCGATGTCGCGATGGCGGGGCTGAAGCGGATGATCGGCGGCTTTTCCGAGGCGTCGTCGTTTGGCTATTACACGCTTGGCATGTTCGGCTTCTGGCTGGTCTACTGGCTGCGCGCAACGCCCTCGCGCTTGACGGGCTGGGCGCTGGTGATGACGGCGTTGGTGCTGGTGCGGTCCACCTCGTCTTCGGCCTATGTCTCGATGGCGGCGTTCCTGGTCACGGTGGGGGCGATCGCCGTGGCGCGCGATCTTGGGCGCAGCGCCGACCGGCGGATCCTGTCGCTGGTGATCTGGGGCGTGATCGGGATCTGGCTGGCGGCGCTGGCGGTCGGGGCAGGCTATGCCCTGATCGACGACGTCAAGGCGTTCTTCGACCGCGCGTTGTTCGACAAGCTCGATACCGCCTCGGGGATCGAACGGATGAGCTGGAACCTGCGCGCCTTCCAGAACTTCACCGATACCGCGCTGATGGGCGCCGGGCTGGGCAGCATGCGCGCGTCGAACTGGCTGCTGGCCTGTCTTGGCAGCATCGGGGTGATCGGCACCGGCCTTTACCTTGCGTTCCTGGGGGCGTTGTTCGCCGCTCCGGCCCGACGCGAGGATCGCGACCGCGCCGCAGCCATCGCCGGGTTGCAGGCCGGGTGCCTGGCGATGTTCATCTCGGCAATGCTGACGCAGCCCACCCCCGATCTGGGCATCATCTTCTTCGCGATGGCCGGGCTCGCCGTTGGCCTGTCGCGGGGCGCCGTGGTCGAATCACGGGCGCTGACGCGGCCCGCAGATTGGTTCCGCAGCGCGGTGTAATCCGACCTGTGCGGGGCGATTGTAGCTGTCGCCGGGTCAAGGTAACCTTTTGACAAGCTTATATTTGACCGCTGCCTCGCTTCTGCCAGAGTTGGGATGTGGGGCGAGCGTTCGCCGACCGGCGGGGGCACCGGTTCGGGGCTTGGGGCGTCGTTCCTTAGCGCCACGGGGGCAATCCTCCCGAATGAGAGATGCAATGAACAGTCGGTTGCTGCCCTTCGAGACAGCAGCGGTGGCCCTGCGCCGCCGACTGCGGCCCGCCGATGCGCCTGACCGCGTCGACGTGCGCGATCTGTTCGCGCTGATCTGGCGCAAACGGCGCGTGGTGTTCGGCGGCATGGGCCTTGGCCTGGGGCTTGCGCTGGCCGCGGCCATGCTGATGACCCCCAAATACGGCGCCGTGTCGAAGATCATGATCGAGGCGCGGGTGCCGCAGGTGGCCAGCTCGCAGCAGGTCGTGCAGGATCTGGCGGTCAACGACCAGGCGGTGAACAGCGTCGTTTCGGAGATCACCTCGAACGTGCTGATCGGCAAGGCGATCGACGAGATCGGCATGAACAATCTTGACGCGATGGACCCGGCGAACCGGCCGCCGTCGCTGATTGATCGGGTCATCGGGGCGGCAACGTCGCTGCTGCCGTCCAAGCCCAAAGGGGTCAGCCTGCTGACGCCCGAGGAGGCCAAGAAGGAACGCCTGACCTGGGAGGTCACCAGGAACCTGACCGTCACGCGCGAGCTTCAGGCGAACGTCATCGACATTGCGGTGGCCAACCCCGACCGGGTGCTGGCCGCGAAGCTGGCGAATGCGCTGGCCAATGAATTCATCCTGAGCCAGGTGCAGGGCCGCCGCGACACCGCGGGCGACGCGACGAAATGGCTGCAGGACCGGCTGACCGAGACCAAGGTGGAGGTCGAGCAGTCCGACGCGGCGGTGGACAGGTACCGGGCCGAGCACCTGCTGGCCGATGGCGGCACACTTGACGCGGCAACCCAGCAGCTTGGCGAGTTGAACAACCAGCTGGTGATCGCGCGCGCCGACCGGATCGCCGCGGAAGCCGCCTACAACCGGCTGGAGGATGTCATCGCCAAGGGCGGCATGGCGGCGGTCAGCCAGATCGTGTCTTCGCCGACGCTCGATGCGCTGAACGCGCAGGTGATGGACTTGCAGCGCCAGGATGCCGTCTGGGCGTCGAACTACGGGCCGACCCACCCCGAGCGGGTGCGGCTGGCGACCGAGATCAAGGGTGTGCAGGGCGACATCGCGACCGAGGTGCAGAAGATCGTCGGCCAGAAGAAAAGCGACCTTGCCACCGCAACGCTGCGCGAGGACACGATGCAGGCCAGCATCGCGCAGATGGAATCGCGCGTCGTCGATCTGTCGCAAAGCACGATCGGCCTGCGCCAGCTGGAACGCATCGCCGACTCGGCCCGCACCGGCTACGATGACCTCTTGTCGCGGCTGAACGAGACCCGGACCGAGCAGCAGATGCAGCAGCCGGACTCGCGTCTGATCGAGCGGGCGACGGTGTCCAGCGTGCCCTCGTCGCCGCGCACGGTGCTGATGGCGGTGATCGGCGGCATGGTCGGGCTAGTGCTGGGCTTCGGCATCGTCTTCTTCCAGGAAATGACCTCCTCCACCTTCTCCCGCGCCTCCGAGCTTGAGCAGGAGACCGGCCTGCCGGTGCTGGCCGCGATCCCCGACGGGCACTGGAATTCACCGCTTGGCGCCTGGAGCGAGCTGTCGAAACGACCCTATGGCGCCTACGCGGAACGCATCCGCCATCTGCGCACGGCGCTGATGGTCAAGGACGGGCGCGCGATGTCGCGGGCGGTGCTGATCGCCTCGTCGGTGCCGGGTGAAGGCAAGACCACGACCACGCTGGCGCTGGCGCGGATGGCGGCGCTGGCGGGCAAGCGGGTACTGGTGATCGATGGCGACCTGCGCCGTTCGACCCTCAGCCAGACCTTTGGCTGGCGCATGACCAGGGACTTCGCCGACTTCATCGCCAACACCTGTTCGCTGAGCGAGGCGATCCTGCACGACGAAAAGCTCGGGTTCGACATCCTTGCGGCATCTCGCCCGCGCCCCGACGCGGCGGATGAACTGTCGGTCGGCTGGCTTGAGCCGATGATGGCCTCCCTGAAGCAAGCCTACGACCTTGTCCTGGTCGATGCCCCCGCGGCGCTGGCGGTTGCCGACGCGCTGGTGCTGGCCCAGGCGGTTGACGAAAGTCTTTACCTTGTCCGCTGGCGCTCCACCGAGCGTCAGGGCGTGGCCAAGGGTTTGTCCCAGTTCGCCGAAGCGGGCGTGCCGGTCAGCGGTCTTGTGCTGACCCTCGTCGACCCGAAAACCGGCCCCGATGTGTATGCAGGTAATTATGACTATTCGCGCTGATCTGTCGTTGCCGCTGCTGCCGCGCCGCCTTGAAACCGGGGGCCGCCGTGTCGCCCTGATCCACTACTGGCTGGTGGGGATGCGCGGCGGCGAGAAGGTGCTGGAGGCCCTGTGCCGGATGTTCCCCGATGCGGACATCTACACCCATGTCCATGTGCCGGGGCGGGTCAGCGCGACGATCAACGCGCACCGCATCCGCACCACGCGGGTGGGGCGGTTGCCGTTCGCGTCGCGCTTTTACCAGAAGTATCTGCCGCTGATGCCGCGCGCGCTGGAAGAGCTGGACCTGACCGGTTACGACCTTGTCATCTCCAGCGAATCCGGCCCGGCCAAGGGCGTGATCCCGCCGCCGGATGCGCCGCACCTGTGCTACTGCCACTCGCCGATGCGCTATCTCTGGGACCAGTATTCCGTCTACCGCGACTCGGCCAGCCCGCTGATGCGGACGCTGATGCCGCGTCTCGCGCATGACCTGCGCGCCTGGGATACCGCCAGCGCCGCCCGGGTGGATGCCTTCGCCGCGAACTCCACCCATGTCGCGAACCGCATTCACAAGTACTGGCGCCGCGAGTCCGACGTCGTGCATCCGCCGGTGGCGGTGGGTGATTTCGCGCCGGTGCCGCGGTCCGAGGTCGGCGACTTCTACCTCTGGGCCGGGGAACTGGTGCCCTACAAACGCCCCGACCTGGCGGTGGATGCCTTCACCCGGATGGGCAAGCGGCTGGTGGTGATCGGCGGGCCGGACAAGGCCAGCCGTGCCCTGGCCGAACATGCCGGGCCGAATGTCACGTTCCTCGGCCAGGTGCCGTTCCCGGTGCTGCGCGACCATCTGGCCCGCTGCAAGGCGCTGATCTTCCCGGGCGAGGAGGATTTCGGCATCGTTCCGGTGGAGGCGATGGCTTCGGGTCGTCCGGTGATCGCCTACGGGCGGGGCGGCGCGCTGGATACGGTGATCGACGGCAAGACCGGCTACCTGTTCAACGACCAGTCCGTCGATGGGCTGATCGACGCGGTGGAGCGGTTCGAGGGCGCGGGGTTCGACCGGATCGACCCCGGCCCGCTGGTCGCCCATGCCCGCCGGTTCGACGAAACCGCGTTCCGCCGTGGCATCGCTGCCAGCCTGTCGCGCCTTGGGGTCGATATCGGGCCGGTCTGGCTTAGTCGGGCAGGCTGAAAAGTCGCAATGTAGACGGCGCGGAAATCGTGATCCGCGCCGGATGCGGCACGGTCTCACGGTAGGGGTCGGCGCTGCCGCCGTTCAGGTTGCGCGCGAGGCGGGGGAAGCTGGTCCCGGCCACATCCAGCCGCAACCGGTGGCCGGGTCGCACCAGCCAGGCGATGTCGAGCAGGCTGACGGTCACGGTCGCGGGCGTGCCAGGCGTCATCAGGGTGGGCGTAGCGTAGCCGGTGCGATAGCGCAGCCGCTGCGCGCCGGTCTGGATCATCAGCGAACGCCCGTCGGGGAAAACGTCGGTCAGCGTCAGCACCAGATCTGTATCGGGCACGTCGGTCGTGACCGTCAGCGTGGCGCTGATCGGCCCGGCGATGCGCAGCGGGGCGGTCAGCGGGGCCGAGGTGTAGCTGAGCACGTCCGGCCGGTTTTCGACCGGCCGCTGGTCCAGCGGACCCGCTCGGCTGGCCGGGTCGCCGGTGCAGCAGATCGCGCCGCCGACCGACGGCACCGGGTTCGCCGGGTCCGAGGTGAAGCTGCGGATGCCTGCGCTGGCCCCGTCGGTCAGGCTCTCGCCCGTCAGCGCGAAGGTCACTGGCGCGGCCCCCTCGGGCGGCCAGCGTTGCGAATCGCGCCAGACATCCTCGCCCAGCACATAGAACCGGTAGGGCGGCAGCGCGGGCGGTGGCGCGCCCAACAGGTGCTGCGCCATGAACGCGGTGAACAGCGCGTCGAAGGGCCGTGGTTTTCCGGTGACTGGCAGGTCGCCCAGAAGGCCCGCGTCGAAGGCATCGGTCAACTCGCAATGCAGACCGGGGCCGATCAGCAGATGCTGATCCGGCGCGGTGCGGCGCATCTGCGCCGACAGGGCGAGGGCGGAGCCGACGTTCGGATCATACCAGGTATCGACCATCAGCGCCGGGGTCTGGAACGTGTCGCTATCGGCGACAAAGCCTGACTTTGCCCCGAACGCCGGGTCGGAAAACCCGTCGAGCAGTCCTTCGTAGTCGGTCGGATCGCTTCGGGTTCGCGCCACGGAGTCGCGCAGCGGCAGGGTCGCCAGACCCTTGGCGTAGTCGATCGGGCCGGTATCCATGTGGTCGGGCGTCTTGCCGCCCCAACGGGTGAACCAGCCGTAGCCGGAGGCGAGCTGGAACACTCCGCCCTGAAACAGGCCGAAGAAACCCCAGGTGCCCGCCGACGTGCCGATCGCCCCGCCGGCGCCGATGGGAATCATCGCGGCCAGTTGCGGCGGGTGCCGGGCGGCCAGGATCACCTGCGACTCGGCCAGCGCCGAGCAGCCGATGGTGCCGACCTTGCCGTTCGACCAGGGCTGCGCCGCGATCCAGGCCAGTGTGGCGGCACCGTCCGCGGCCTCATGCGGATAGGGCGCGAAGGTGCCGCCCGATCCGTAGCGGCCACGCATGTCCTGCACCAGCACGCCGTAGCCCAGCGGGGTGAACACCTGCACCCAGTGCCGCGCCTCGGCGTAGAAGGTCTTGCCATAGGGCAGGCGGACAAGGATCGCGGGCAAGGGGCCGACAGCCCCCTTGGGCAGGTAGACATCGGTCGCCAGCCGCACGCCGTCCGGCATCGGGATCATCACGTCGGCCTGTCGGGTGGCGGGCAGGGCGCGGACGAAGGCGCGGAACGCAAGCCGGTCGCGCAGCAGCGACACCTGCCGGTGCAGCGGCGCGCGGAACCACACGATGCCCCCCGCCAGGGCGGCCAGCACGGCAAGGAGAGCGATTCCCCTCTTCATCGGCGCGGCCTATGATCGGCGCAGGCAGCACGGGGGCAAGGGTGGAGACTGGCGTCGATCTGTGGCTCTGGCCGCTTGTGCAGGATGCGGACCCGGCGATCCTGTCGACGGAGGAGCGCGCGCGCGCGGATCGGTTCGTGCATTCCCGCGATGCGGTCGCCTATCGCGCGGCGCATGTGCGGCTGCGCCAGATCCTCGGCGGTTATGTCGGTCGTGATCCCGCGTCGCTGCGCCTTGGGGTGACCGGCAACGGCAAGCCCACGTTGCCACAGGGCCCCGCCTTCAACCTCAGCCATTCCGGCGGCTGGGCGGCGCTGGCCGTGACGCCGACCGCCCGTATCGGCGTTGACATCGAGGCGCACCGGGCGGTGGAGCCCGAGGTGGCCGAGCGGTTCTTTTCCCTTGCCGAGCGACATGACCTTGCGACCGTGACGGGCGACCACTGGCGCGACGCCTTCTTCCGCTGCTGGACCCGAAAGGAGGGGTTCGTCAAGGCCGTCGGCGCGGGCCTGAGCCTGCCGCTGGACAGTTTCGACGTGACGACCCTGCCGCAGGCCGCGCCGCGCCTGTTGCGTGTGGCGGGGGGCCATGCCGAGGACTGGACGCTGATCGACCTGCCCCTTGGCCAAGGCTTCGCCGGGGCGGTGGTGATCGAGGCATTCGGGCGGCCGGTTCCCCTGACCCTGCGCGCGGGCCGGATGCCGCTGCCCGGTCACTGAGCCGCCCGCGCCGCCTGTTCGGCCAGGAAGGTGTCGATCTCGTGCCCCAGTTCGGCGGTGCCGAACTCCACCCCCCGATGGACGCGGATATCGTCGATATACAGCGTCTTGAGCGGCCCGGTCACCACATCCTCCCACCCGATCGAAGGCGCGAAGGCGCGGCCGCGCGGGGTGATGCGGGTGATGACATGCAGCACCGGCGCCGCGAACGGCTTCGGGCGGTAGAGGTTGCGGGCCCGTGAGATGTAGGCCACGAACCGTTCCTGTTCGGGCTCCAGGTCGGTCGCGCGGACCTTTTCGATCAGGCCGATCGCCTTGAACAGGTGCAAAAGCCCGCTTTTGCGCAGGATGCGGTAGCTGCCCAGCATCGCCGCCACCGACAGGTTGCCCTCGCGCACCATCCGCAGTTTGTTGCGGAACGCGTGCAGGCGCTCCAGCCAGCGGTGGGAACGGCTGGACTTCAGCCGTTCGACGTAGCCCGGTTCCCACACGTCCTTGAGGATCACGGCGGCGATGGTTTCACCCTCGGCTTGCAGGTGGCGCGCGGTTTCCAGCGCGATGTTGCCGTGCACGCAGACCCCGAACAGGACATAGGGCCCTTTCGGCTGCACCTTGCGCACGACACGCGCGTATTCCGCCGCAATCTCCTCGAACGTGCGTTCCACGCGGTCGATGCCGCGGGTGCCGTCGAACAGCCGCACGCAGGTGGCCGGGTGCTTGTCGGCCATGTGGCCGAGCGCCGACACCATGATCGCCACGTCGTTCACCGCGATGATCGGCTGGGCGGTGCCCTCGATCTGCAACGGTTCGATGCGCCAGTCATCCTCGACCTTCGGCGCCGCCGGGTTCAGCGTCGCCCCGATCAGCCCGGCCAGCGCGTCGATGGTCGGGTGCTCGTAGAGCGTCCGCACACCCAGGGTGACGCCAAATCCCTGCCGGATGCGCGCCATCAGGCGCACGGCCAGCAGCGAATGGCCCCCCTGGTCGAAAAAGCTCCGGTCGCGCGCCGGGGCGGGGCGCGCCAGCAGGTCAGCCCAGAGCGCGGCAAGGCGGTCGGTGATTTCGGCGAGCGACAGCGGCCTGGGCGATTGCGGCGCGGGGGTTGGCGCCGCGGGCAGAGCCAGGGCTACCGGTTGCGGCGGCTCTGGCAATCGGGTGCGGTCGATGTCGCCCGATGCGGTGCGGGGCAGGTTGGCCAGCACGCTGATGCCGCGCGGCCGTTCCTCCGCGGGCAGTTCGGCCGTGGTTTGCGTCATCAGCGCGGCGGGCAGCGTTTCCAGCGGCATCAGGCAGTTCGGCTCGGGGCTGACGAAGGCATAGGGCGCGCCGGTCGTCTGCACCGCAGCGGCGGCGGCCACGGCGGGGTGGGCCAGCAGAACCTGCTCGATCCGCTTCAGGGTCTTTGACTCCGATCCGCCCCGCGCGGCAAGGCCGACGCCCAGCGGCAGGTCGGCCAGCGTCAGCGCCGCCGATTGGAACACCCGCTCGAACCCGGTGCCGATGGTGGTCAGCAACCCCTCGATGGTGCGCTGTTCGTAAAGATCGGGGCAATACTCGATCGTCAGCCGCCAGCCGGTCGGGCGGCCGAGGATCAGGATGTGCATGTCCTGCGCCATACCCGGGTTGAACGCCGCCGACGAGGTCAGGTGGAACGTGCCGTACTGGCGCGGCTGCATGAAGATGTGCATCAGCGTCAGCCCGACCGAGGCGATCGGCGCCCGCGAGGGGTCGCGCGGCGGGTTGACGATATCGACCAGGGTCGAGAACGGCAGGTTGGAATGCGCCAGCGCGCCCTCGACCATGTCGCGCACGCCGACCACATGGTGGGCAAAGTCGCTGTCCGACCGCGTCGGAATGCGCAGCACCTCGTTCGCGATGAACGGGCCGATCAGGCCCTCGAGGTCCGCGTCGGGACGATCCGAGACCGGGGTGGAAAAGATCACCTCGGGCGCCCCGGTCGCGCGGTGCAGGCAGGCCGCAATCAGCGCCGTGCCGAACACAAAGGGCGAGGCGCCAAGGGCCGCGCCCGCCGCGGCAAGGCGCTGACCGAAATCCGCCGTCAGGTCGAGGTGCACGCGGCTGATCGCGTTCGACCGCAGAGCCGGGCGCGGCTTGTCGGGTTCCACCTCGAAATAGCTGATGCCGCGCATCTTTTCGGCCCAGTAGGCGCGATCCTCGTCGAGCACGCCCGAGGCGAGGTATTCCTCCTGCCACAGCGTGAAATCGCCATACTGCAACGGCAGGTCGGGCAGATCGGGGGCCGTCCCGGCCTCATACGCGGCGGCGAGGAGGCCGAATTCGTCGGCCAAAACCGCGATGGAATAGCCGTCGAACACCGCGTGGTGCACCGAGATCAGGATCGTCAGGTGATCCGCCGCGGCGCGCACCACGACCACCCGCATCGGGCAGGGCTCGCGCAGGTCGAAGGGCTGGGCCGCGTGTTCCTCGGCGATCTCGTCGATCCGTGCGGGGCGTTCGCTGGCGGGCGTAGTGCGCAGGTCGACAAGGCTGAGGCGGAACTCGGCGCTGGCGACGACCTCCTGCATCGGTTCGCCGTTGCGCTCGACAAACCGGGTGCGCAGGATTTCGTGGCGGGCGATGATGGTCTGGAACGCGCGCTCGATGCTGGCGGTCTGCAGGCGCCCGCGCAGTTCCCAGCGCATCGCCACGTTCAGCGCCGGGTCGCCGGGGCTGAGCTGGTCAAGGAACCACATCTGCCGCTGCATCGTGCTGCAAGGGAAGGTGGCGACCGCGTCAGGGGCGGTCGCCGGGCTCTGGTCGGGGTCATGCAGCATCACGAGGCCCTCCGGATGTCGCGGTGCGCGCCGTTGCGAAAGTCTTTCAGCGCGGGCCGGGCCGGACCGGCCGCCCGTGCATCGGCAAACCGGCCCAGTGCGCGGATCGAGGGATGCGCGATCAGGTCGCGCGCTTCGAGGTTCATCCCCTCGCCCAGCATCCGCGCCGCGATCCGGAACACGGTCAGCGAGTCGGCGCCGAGGTCATGCAGCGTGTCGGTGACCGACAGGGTTTCCTGCCCAAGCGCCGCGGCCCAGATCGCGGCCAGCCGACGCTCTGTCTCGGTTGCCGGTGCTTCGGGCCGGGCGACCGGGGCGGGGGCCAGGGTGTCGCCGGGTTCCGGCAGCGCCTTGCGGTCCAGCTTGCCGTTCGCCGTCTGCGGCAGCGCGGGCAGGATCATCCAGCCCTGCGGCTGCATGTAGTCGGGCAGTTGCGTGGCCAGGCCCGCCGCGATCGCTTTCAGGTCGGGTGCCGAGCCCGGCGCGGCCACCAGCCAGGCGACCAGCCGCTTGTCGCCGTTGGGGCGGGCGCGCAGGTCGACGGCGACCTTGTCCACCCCCGGCAGGGCCCGCAGGCGCGCCTCGATCTCGCCCAGTTCGATGCGGAAGCCGCGCAGCTTGACCTGGCTGTCCTTGCGGCCCAGCACGACGATGTCGCCGTTCGGCAGCCGTTTCGCCAGATCGCCGGTGCGGTAAAGGCGGCGGGCCTTGCCGTTCAGCGTCACCTGACGGAAAGCGGCGGCGGTCAGGTCGGGCCGGTTGTGGTAACCCAGCGCCAGCCCGTCGCCGCCGATGTTCAACTCGCCCACCACGCCGATCGGCTGCGGCTGATCATCGTCGGACAGGATGTGAAGCTCGGTGTTGCCGATCGGGTGGCCGATGCTGATCGGCGCGCCCGGTTCAACCTGCCGGATCGCCGACCAGACGGTGGTTTCCGTCGGGCCGTACATGTTCCACAGCGTGGCGCCGTGCGCCGTCAGTCGCCGCGCCAGGTCGGCGGGCAGCGGTTCGCCCCCGGCCAGGATCGTCAGCCCCTTCGCCGGGGTCAGCCCGGCATCCAGCAGCATGTCCCACAGCGTCGGCGTGGCCTGCATCAGGGTGATGTCGCCCCTTGCCAGCCGGTCGATCAGCGGGAAGCCTTCGCGCACCGCATCGGACGAGGCGATCACGACCTTCGCCCCCACCGTCAGCGGCAGGAACAGTTCCAGCACCGCGATGTCGAACATCACGGTGGTCACCGACAGGATCGTGTCGCGCGCCGTCAGGCCGGGTTCCCGCGCCATCGTGGCGAGGAAGTTCACCACCGCCCGGTGCGGCACGGCCACCCCCTTCGGCGTGCCGGTCGAGCCGGAGGTGAAGATGATGTAGGCGGCCCGTTCCGGGTCGGCGGGCACCGGCGCGGGCGTGGTCCCGGCGGCGGCCTGCGACGGGCGGATCAGTGGCAGACCCTCGGCAAAGGGCGCGTCTTCCGCCACCACGGCGGCGGCTTCGGCGGAATCAACGATGGTCTTCAGGCGCGCCTCGGGCTGGCGCGGGTCAAGCGGCACATAGGTGTGCCCGGCCTTCAGCACCGCCAGCAGCGCGACCAGCATTCCGGCCCCGCGCGGCAGCGCCACCGCGACCCGTGCGCCGGGTTGCGGCAGGGCGCGCTGGATCTGCGCGGCCAGCGCATCGCTTTGGCGGGCAAGTTCGGCATGGGTCAGGGTGCCCGCCTCATCCTCCACCGCGACGGCCCGCGGGTTCAGGGCGGCGCCACGGGCGACCAGATCCTGCACCATCGCGGCACGGTCGAAGGGCATCGCCGTGGCATTCTCACCATCCACCAGCGCCGTCAGCCCGGCGGCATCGTGCAGCGGCAGCGCCGCGATCGGTTGCGTGGCATCCGCCGCCAGCGCAGCCAGCACCGCGCGGTAATGGCCGACCCAACGGCGGATCGTGGCGGCGTCGTAGACATCGGCGGCGTAGTCCACGTCGATCCGCAGCCCGTCGCGCCCCTCGATCACGTTCATGAACAGATCGAAGTTCGCCGCTGCCTTGGGGTTCGGCGCCGGGCGGAACGACAGGCCGCCCGCGCGCAGGTCTTCGGCGGTGCGTTCGAGGTTGAACTGCACCTCGGTCAGCGGCATCCGGTTCAGCGTGCGCGGCACGGCTAGTTCGCGCACCAGCGTGCCGAAGCTGACGGCCTGATGCTCGAACGCGTCCATCACGGCGCGGCCCGCGCGCTTCAGGTGATCGGCGGCCGGTTCGGCGGGGTCGAAGGCGGCGCGGATCGGCAGCAGGTTCACGCAGTGGCCGACCAGACTCTGATCCGCCAGCAGCGTCTGCCCGGCCGAGGGCACGCCCAGCACCACGTCGCGCGCCCCGCTGAGGCGGCCCAGCGTGATCTGAAGCCCGGCGAACAGCGTGGCGAACAGGGTGCAGCCCTGCTTGGCCCCGGTCTTGCGGACGGCCTTCATCGTGTCGGCGTCGATCCGTTCGGTGACGGTGGCGCCCGCGAAGGATTTCACCGCCGGGCGCGCCCGGTCCTCGGGCAGGTCCGGCAGCGGCGGGATCGTGGCGAACTGGTCGCGCCAGTAGGCCAGCGTCTTCGGCTCCGGCCGCGCCTCGGCCTGCATCGCATGGGCGGCGAAGGACGGCGCCGGGGGCAGCGCATCGGCGCGCCCCTCGACCCGCGCGGCGTAAAGCGCGGCCAGATCGTCGATCATCAGGTTGTAGGACCAGCCATCCACCGCGATGTGGTGCGCGGTCATCAGCAGGGCATGCGCCTCGGTCCCTAGGCGGACAAGCTGCATCCGGATCGGCGCGGCGCTGGTGATTTCCAGCGGCAGCGCGGCTTCCTCGGCGACAAGGGCCGCCAGCGCGGTTTCGGGGGAGGTGTCGCCGGACAGGTCGGTGAACGGCAGGTCGGGCGTGAAGGCGTCCAGCACGTCGAACGTGGCGCCGCTGCGGTCGAACACCATCCGCAGCGCATCGTGGCGCGCGATCAACGCGGCCAGCGCACCCTCCAGCGCGGGGCGGTTGAGCGGGCCGTCCAGACGCAGCGTCACGCCTTCGTTGAAGCTGGCCGCGGCGCGGTCGCCCAACTGGTGCGTCAGCCAGATTTCGCGCTGGCTTTCGGTGAGGGGGATGGCGCGGGTGGGGGCGGAGACCCCGGTTTGCGCCGGGATGACAGCCTGCGCCTGGGTGGCAGCCTGCGCCGCGCCATTGCCGGCAAGGATGCCGACCGATTGCAGCGCGTCGATTGCCCTGGCGAAGGCGGCGAAGACCGCCTCGCAGTCTTCGGCGCTGTGGGCGGTGGTCAGGAAGCCGCAGTAGCCATCCAGGATATGCACCCCTTCCAGCCGCATCAGCGCGAACAGCAGCGAGGCGCGCGGATCCTGCGCGGTGGCGTTGATCACGAACCAGCCGTTGAAGGTGGTCACGAACTCCGGCAACCCGCGCGCCGCCAGATGCGCGTTCATCCGGGCGGCCAGTGCGGCGGTGCGGGCGGGCACGTCCTGCCACAGCACGCGCCCCTCGGCCTCCAGATGGTCGAGCACGGCGTCAATCGCCGCCAGCGCCAGCGGATGGCGCACGAAGGTGCCGGCGAAGAAGGTCGGCGCGACCTCGGGCTTGCTGTCGTCGCCATAGCTCCAGGCGCCGCCGTCCAGCGCGTCCATGAACCGGCGCTTGCCCGCCAGCAGGCCGATCGGCATCCCGCCGCCGACCACCTTGCCGTAGGTCGCCATGTCGGGCGCGATGCCCCAGACCGCCTGCATCCCGCGCGCATGGGTGCGGAAGCCGGTCACGACCTCGTCGATCACCAGCGCGGCGCCGCCCTTGGCGGTGATGTCACGCAGGCTGCGCACAAAGCCCTCGGGGCGCAGTTCCGGGTGGCGGCTTTGCACCGGCTCCACGATCACGGCCGCGATCTCGCCGATATGCGCGGCGATCCAGTCGAGCGACTCGGGCGCGCCGTAGCCCAGCACGGTCATGTTGGCCAGGCCCGCGCGCGGGATGCCGGGGGCGATGGGCAGGGCGCCCGGTTCGCCGCCGCGGCGGCCGCGCACCAGAACCTCGTCGAACTGGCCGTGGTAGTCGTTGGCGAACACCACGACGCGCTCGCGCCCGGTGACGGCGCGGGCGATGCGCATGGCGGCCATCACGGCCTCGGACCCGGTGTTGCAGAAGGTCACCCGGTCGTGGCCGAGGAAGGTCGCCAGCCGTTCCGCCACCGGTCCGGCGCGGTCGGCCTGCGGGCCGATGGCGTAGCCCTTGTCAAGCTGCGCGGCGACGGCGCGGCTGACGAAATCGGGTGAATGGCCGAAGGCGGTCTGGCCGAAGCCGTTCACCACATCGACGAAGCGGTTGCCATCCAGATCCCAGATATGCGCGCCCCTGGATCGGTCGGCGACGATCGGGAAGGTCAGTTCCTTCCAGTCGGGGTGAAAGCCCGAGGCGGTGCGCGGGTCGGCCAGCACGCCGCGATACTGCGCGGTGTAGGCCTTGGATTTCGCATACCGGGCCGAATAGCGGGCGGCGAGGTCGCGCACGAAGGTGCGCTGAGCCTCGGTCAGCACCGCGCCAGAAACGTTCGGGCCGCGCCCCAGCTTGAAGCCTTTCTCCTCGGTCTCGGTCGGGGCGGCGGCAGCGGCAGGGGGCGGGGCCGCGACCGGTGCCGACACCGCGACGGTGGCCGGAGCGGGCGCTGCCACGGCGGCGGGCGCGGCACCAAACGCGCGAAGCTGATCGGCGAAGATCGCCTGCATCGTCTGCATCTGCGCTTGCAGCACGCCGGCCAGATCGCCGGTCATCACGGCAAGCGCGGGCACCGCGGTTGCCACCGGTGCGGACACCTCGGCCACGGGTTGCTGCGCCACAGGCGAGATCACCGGCGAGGCCACTGGCGCAGGAACCGACGCGATCTCGGGCGGCATCACCGCATCAAGATGCGCGGCCAGCGCGGCAATGCTGGGATGATCGGCCAGCAGGCTGCGGAAGGTGATCTCCACCCCGTAGCTGCGGCCAAGGGCGGTTGCGGCCTGTCCCATGAAGAGCGAGTCGAAGCCGAGTTCGAGGAACGGGGTTTCGGCGTCGGCCGCGCCGAGCTCTTCACCGGAGAGTTCGGCGAACAGGGCGATCAGCTCGGCCATCAGGCGGGGAATGCGGGCAACAGTGGTCATGGTGACCTCGGGGATAACGGGTGAAACGGATACCGCGACCGGCGCGGGGGCGGCCAGCGGAACAAGGGCCGGGGCCGCAACCGGGTCGATCCAGTGGCGGCGGCGCAGGAACGGGTGGGCGGGCAGCGACACGCGGTGGCTGCCGCGCGCAAGGCGCGACCAGTCGACCGGCACACCGGCGGCCCAGAGGTTGGCAAACGCGGCGGTCATGACGCTCTGATCGTCAGGGCCCGATTGGGTATGATCCGGCAATGACGGGAAAATGCCGCCATGCCCGCCGCGTTTCAGGGTCTGTCCGGCGAAGGCCGAGAGGGTGCGACCTGCCCCCACCTCGACAAACACCGGCGCCCCTGTTTCGGAAGCCGCCTCAAGCGCGGCCTGGAAATTCACCGTCGCGCGGGCCTGAGCGGCCCAATAGGCCGGGCTTTGCGCCTCATCCGCCGTCATCGGTTTGCCGGTGACGGAGGAGATGATCGGGATCGTCGGCGCCGTGAGCCGAAGGCGGGTCAGCAACCGCTCCAGTGCCGGGACAACCAGGTCCATCATCGCCGAGTGGAAGGCGTGCGAGGTGTGCAGCCGTGTCGTCGCAATGCCCGCCACGGTCAGCCGCGATTCAAGCGCCGCGATGGCGTCGATCGGCCCGGCGACCACCTGCAACTGCGGCGCATTGCGCGCCGCCAGTTCGGTGCGCGGGTCGAGGTGGGGCAAGAGCGCCTCGATCGGCGCGCGCACCGACAGCATTGCCCCGGCGGGCTGGTCCTGCATCAGGCGACCGCGCGCGGCGATCACCTTCAGCGCATCCTCGAAGCCCATCACCCCGGCGATCACCGCAGCCGCGAATTCGCCGACCGAGTGGCCGATCATCGCGTCCGGCTGCACGCCCTGCGCCTGCCACAGGCGGGCGGTGGCGACTTCGGTCAGGAACAGTGCGGGCTGGGTCAGCCGGGTGTCCTTCAGCGCGCGGGCGGCGGCTTCATCCGACACGTCGGCGTAGCAAAGCAATCGGCTCATGTCGGTGTCGATCAGCGGGCGCAGGATTTCCGCGCCCCGGTCGATCCAGCGGGCAAAATCCGGTTCGGTCGCGTAAAGCCCCTTGCCCATGCCGGGGTATTGCGAGCCCTGACCGGGGAACAGGAACACCAGCTTCGGCGGCGTGGCGGGGGTGGCGGATTTCACCTCGGGCGCGGCGCGCAGCTTTTGCGCCGCTTCGGCCCCGGTGCGGGCGGCAATGGCGAGGCGGTAGGGATGCGTGCGGCGCCCCTCCTGCAAGGTGAAGGCGGCATCGGGCAACGCGGGCGCGTCGGGCGCCGCCAGACGGTCAGCGAGGCGGCGGGCCAGTTCGGCCAGCGCCTCGGGCGAGGCGGCGGAAAGGGGCAACGCCTGCACACTGTCGGGAAGCGTCGCGCCCGCGACGGCGGGCGCCTCCTCCAGCACCAGATGCACGTTGGTGCCGCCGACGCCCGCGGCGCTGACACCCGCGCGGCGGGGGCCGTCACTGTGCCACGCGGCCAGCTTGTCGGCCACGCGGAACGGCCCGGCGGCAAAGTCGATGCGCGGATTGGGCGTGCGGAAGTTGGCGACCGGCAGAATCTCCCGCGCCTTCAGCATCAGCGCGGTCTTGATCACGCCCATCACGCCCGCCGCCGCATCCAGATGGCCGATGTTGCCCTTGACCGACCCCAGCGCCACCGTGCCCGGCGTGCCCTTGCCGAAGGCCTGCGTCAGCCCGGCAACCTCGATCGGGTCGCCCAGCGGGGTCGCCGTGCCGTGGCACTCGACATAGCTGATGCTGTCCGGCGTCACGCCCGCATCGCGGTGGGCGGCGCGGATCGCGGCGGCCTGCCCTGCGACCGACGGCGCGGTGTAGGAGATCTTTCCGGCTCCGTCGTTCGTGATTCCGACGCCGCGGATCACCGCATAGACCTGATCGCCCGCCTTGAGCGCATCGGCCAGCCGCTTCAAGACCACGACGCCCGCACCGTGGCCGAAGACGGTGCCGCCCGCGTCGGCATCGAACGGGCGGCAGACGCCATCGGGCGCGGCCATGCCGCCCTCCTGCGCCATGTAGCCGCGTTTCTGCGGGAAGGTGATCGAGACGCCGCCCGCCAGCGCGGCATCGGCCTGCCCCTCGCGCAGCGCGTTCACCGCCTGTGCGATCGCGGTCAGCGAGGTGGAACAGGCGGTCTGCACCGTCATCGCCGGACCCTTCAGGTCCAGCTTCCAGGCGACGCGGGTGGACAGGCTTTCCGGCAGGTTGCCGGTCAGCGTGGTGTAGTCGGAAATCTGGTAGCCCGAGGTGAAGGCGTCCGATGCCGCGCGGTCGGGGATCAGGTTGCCGATCAGGTAGGTGCTCATCGAACTGCCGGCCCAGACGCCGATCGCGCCGGGGGCGCGGGCCGGGTCGATCCCGGCATCCTCCAGCGCCTCGGCGCAGATTTCGAGGAAGACGCGGGCCTGCGGGTCCATCCGTTCCGCCTCGCGCGGCAGGATGCCGAAGAATTTCGCGTCGAACTGGTCGGCGCCGTCGATGATCGGGCGCGCGGGCACATAGGCCGGGGATCGGCGTTCGGCGGGCGAGAAGGCGTCCTGCATCTCGTCCAGCGGGAAGCGCGGGATCAGGTTGTCGCCGTTGCGCAGGTGCTGCCAGAAGGCCGCCAGCGTGTCGGCGCCGGGGAATCGCCCGGCAAGGCCGACGATCGCGATGTCGCGATCGCTGGCACGCGCTGCAACCGGGGTTGCGGTCTCTGCCTTCGGGGCGGGGGCGAGTGCTGCCAGCCGCGCGGCGAGGTCGGCCAGCCGGGGTGTCTCGAACATCAGGGTGATGTCGAAGCGGTGGCCAAGCCGCGCCTCGATGCGCGAATGGGCCTCGATCAGTTGCATCGAACTGCCGCCCGCATCGAAGAAGGTCTGCTCGTCCGTCGGCAGCGGCCCGCCGAGGATCCCTTGCCAGAGGCCCGCGATCACCGGACGCAGGTCGCGCGACGGGGCTGCGGGTGCGACCGTGGAGGCCTCGGGCACGGCATCGAACATCGCCAGCAGCGCGCGGCGGTCGTTCTTGCCCGCGGGCGTCAGCTTCCAGTCGGTGGTGACAAGGGTCGCGCGCGGCAGGCTGGCGGGGTGCAAGACCTCGCCCGCGCCCGCCAGCACCTCCCGGATGAAGGCGGCGGTGTCGCCGGGCATCCCGTCCTTTGGACGCAGCACCGCGCCCACGCGCTTGTCGCCGCCCGGACCGGTCACCACGCCCACGGTGGCGTCGGCCACGCCGGGCTGATGGCGCAGCACGTGTTCCACGCCGTCAAGCTCGATCCGCCGCCCGCCGAGCTTGACCTGACGGTCCAGACGGCCGTGGAAGTCGAACACGCCATCGGGGTTTTGCGAGGCAAGATCGCCGGTCAGGTAGACCAGCCCGGATTTTCCCGGCCGCGGGTCTGCGATGAAGGCCGCCGCGGTCTTGTCGGGGCGGTTCCAATAGCCATGCGCGACACCGAGGCCCGAAATCACCAGTTGCCCGGTCGTCCCCACCGGCAGCGGCTTCAGATCGTCATCGACGACAAAGCAGTCCTCGTGGTTCAGCGACCGCCCGATTGGCAGCGGGCGGCCACCCAGCATGTCGGCGGTGATGCGGATGCCGAGGCTGTCCACCGTGCCTTCGGTCGGGCCATAGAAGTTTTGCAGCACGAGGTCGGGATAGGCGTCCAGCAGCCTGCGCGCGTGAACGGGCGACATCACGTCGCCGACCGACAGGATCATCCGCGCGCTGGCGAAGGCGGGCAACTGATGATCCACCATCATGTGGTTCATCCCGGCGTAGAACATTGCCGCCGTCGCCCGGTGGCGGGTCATCACCCGGCCGATCTCGTCCAGTGCCGGAAAAGGCGCCTCGACCACCGCGCAGGCGGCGCCGTTCAGCAAGGCTGCCCAGATGTCGAAGGTGGACCCGTCGCAGGCGATGGTGTTGGAGTGCAGCACCACGTCATCGGGCCGCATGTCCAGCGCGGGTTGGCGATAGGCGAACGAGGTCACGCCCCGCTGCGGCACCACGACGCCCTTGGGCTGCCCGGTGGTGCCGGAGGTGTACATCACATAGGCGGGGGTTTCCGCGTCGGCCTCGGGCCAGGTGATCCCGGCCTCGGGCGCAGGGCCGGTGATCGCCGCTTCCAGCGACAGCGTGGGCAGACCGGCGGGCAGGATCGCCCCGGCCCGGTCGGCATGGCGTGCGGCGACCAGCGCGGCCTTCAGCGGCAGATCGGTCGCGATGAAGCCCAGTTGTTCGGGCGCGTGCGTCGGGTCCAGCGGCACGAAGGCCGCCCCCGCGCGCAGGATGCCCAGCATCCCCAGGATCGCGTTCACCGAACGCGAGTCGAGCAGGCCGACATGGTCGCCACGGCCCACCCCCAGCGCGACCAGCCGGGCGGCAATGCGCTCGGCCGCGTCGGTCGCTTCGGCATAGGTCAGGCGGCGGTCGTCGGCCAGCAGAGCGGGCGCATCGGGTGTGCGGCTTCGGGCCTGCGCGAACAACGGCCAGATCGGCCCGACCGGATCGGGAACGGCGAGATCGGACGACGTGGGGCGGCGAGGGGTCATGGCATTCCTCTGAAGCCGTGACGGTCAGAGCATGTTTGCCCGGACCGATGCACGGTTCTCGATGCAGTTCCGATAGCTCTCGTGCCGGTCAGGCGGAACCCGATCCGGCGCGAAGACGCCCCCGCAGATGGGGTGCCACGCTGCGGAAAATGAGTCAACGGAGAGCACGGGTGGGGATTGGCGACACCGTTGCCAATGACGGTCGGATTGTTTCAAATTCTTTGCAACGGTAGGAAATCATTAACGTTTTATCCAGGCGCCGAGAGGATATTCATGGAGTCGGAAACAAACTGTTTCGGTTCAATCTGGCGGCGGGCGAGGGCGGGCAAGATGGACAGAGTCTGGCCACCCGCTGACGGTGACGCGGTCCGGCAGTGTCGGTATGGCAGGGATCAGGCCCGGATGCGGCGGCGCAGCATCGACACCGTGATGTCGCGCACCGCCGGTTCGGTTGCCGTCAGCGCCAGCAGATAGACCGCCATCGCGGGCACGATGACGCCGAAGGCGCGCGCCAGCGCGGGCAGGGCCTGAAAGGCCGGAAGTTCGCGGGCCAACAGGATCACCACGCTGCCCAGCAGGACCGGCGGCACCAACCGCCGCGCTTCCACCAGGATCTCGCGCCAGTCGATGCCGCCGTGCTTGCGCAGGATCCGGTTGGTTGCGACCGCTGCGATCAGGGCCGCCAGAACCTGGGACCATGCCACCGCCGTCAGGCCCATGGCGGCACCCGACGCCGTCAGCACGACCGTCATCACCAGAAGCACGAAGCTGAACAGGGGAAGCCGCCCGATCTCGCCGTTCAGGGAGAGGATCGGCTCGATCGCGGCCCCGGGCAGCGACAGGGCTCGGGCCAGCGCCAGGATGCCGACCAGGGGCAGCGCGGGCAACCACTTCGGCCCCAGCAGTCCCGAGATCAGATCCTCGCCCATCAGCGTCAGCCAGATGAAGACCGGCAGCCCGATCGCGAAGAGCAGCTTGAAGTAGAGGTTGGCCTGGAGCTGAAACCCGCGCGTCCGCACGCCGTGTTCGTCGCGTGCCTGGCGGAACATGCTCCAGGCGAGCACGAGGCTGGGCGCGCCGATGATTTCGGCGATCGAGCCCACAAGTCGTTGTGCCGCACGGTAGTAGCCGACCGGCGCCGGTCCGAGGAAGGCCCCGATGATGAAGGTGGCGATGTAGAGCCGCAGGTTCGCGATGAACCGGCTGGAGAAGATCTGCCACGAATATCGGCCGAGGGCGCGCAATTCTTGCGCAGGCATCCCGAACAGCGGTGCCCGGTTCGTGACCACGAAGCTGATGGCGAGATGTGTGGCCTGATAGGCCAGCCGCCCGAACACCAGCGCATAGACGCCGAAGCCGCGGTAAAGGGTGATGATTGCCACGACCATGCCGACGATCTCGCCCACGCTTTCGGCGATCGCCGAGCCGCGCAACCCGTCGCGCCAGATCATCATGCCCTTCTGCGCCGAGCAGGTGGTGGCGATCACCACCCAGAGCGAGAACAGCAGGATCAGATGCGCCGTCACCGTGCCGAGACCCAGCAGCAGCCAGCCGACCCCGACCACCGCGCCGAACAGCCCGAATCCCAGCCCGGTGAAGATGGACACCATCACGACCTGACGCGGAACGGTATCGTCGCCATGCCAGGACATGATGTAGGGCGCCCAGCCGACCTCGGCCATGCGCAGGAACAGCAGCGCACAGGTTGACACGAGGGCGAACATGCCGAATTCGGCGGGGCTCAGGACACGGGCGGCTGCCACGAACAGGATCAACTGACTGGCCTGGGCGATGATGCGCTCGGCCACCGTCCATGCCCCGCCGCCAATGGTCTCTCTGGCGGCCTCACGGCCAGTGTCCTCGGGTGTGTCAGTCATGCTCCGGCCCTCAATGGCTTCCCGCCAACGCGCGCACACGACCCGCCGAACGCCCCCGAGGCTGCCGTGGCCCCAATATCGTCGGCGGAAGGGTGCGATTCAATCAGGTTTATGGGATTCGAATGGGAGCAGTCGGCAAACGGGGCCGGAAACGCGACAAGGCTTCTTAATAAATATCGCTATTTCAATATGATATATTGAAATCTTACCGATTCCAGGCACCGTTTCGCGCTTCGAAACACACAATTACTAACAACGGCCTAAAGGGTGGGCGACCAGTTCCCTATAAATGGAACTGGGTATGATTCGGCTTGGCAGTCCTTATCGGAGGGCCATGATGTTGGTTCGCGGCGTATGACAAAGAACATGGACCGAAGCTTTTCGGGCGGGGATGTCATCGCCATCGGCAGGCCGGGCGAAAGCGTCCTGCCGGGTCTTGGCCATGTCCCCTTGACAAAAAGGGTGTTCGACAAGGTTTCCGCCCTGGCCGGTCTGGTGTTCTTTGCGCCGTTCCTGCTGCTGACCGCCCTTGTCATCGCCGTGACGGAAGGTGCGCCGGTGATCTTCGCGCATGAGCGGGTCGGGCGCGGCGGTCGCCTCTTCCGGTGCTACAAGTTCAGGACCATGTCGCGCAACAGCGAGGCCATCCTGGCCACGTTGATCGCAAACGATCCTGCCGCCCGGGAGGAATGGGACAGCAACCGGAAGCTTAGAGTTGATCCGCGGGTGACACGCCTTGGTGCGATCCTGAGGAAGACAAGCCTCGACGAGCTTCCGCAACTGTGGAACGTGTTGAAGGGAGATATGTCGATCGTGGGGCCGCGCCCGATCGTGACCGAGGAATGCCACCACTACGGCGAGCACATTCGGGATTATCTTGCCGTCCTGCCCGGAATCACGGGCGCATGGCAGGCCCACGGGCGCAGCAACACGACCTATGACGAGCGCGTTGCCCTGGATGTCGAGTATGTTCGCAACTGGAGCTTTGGCACCGATATCGTTATCATCCTGAGGACGATCAAGGTTGTCCTCGGGTCTGACGGCGCTCGCTAGCGCCCACTCAAATGGCAGAGACGACGGACATGCCGACCGCGGCCCAAAACGCCATGCACCCGACGATCACGGCCAGACGCAACTGGGCCGCAGGCACCGATCGCAGCCATTCGGGGCAGGCGCTGTTCGCGGCAAACCCGGAAAATTCGCCGGGGGCGCGCATCAATCCTTGCCGTTCGGTGGACTCCTGGGGCACGGGCATGAACTTCGGCCTTTGTCTGCGCGTGGACTGGCGATGACCGGGATCATACGCCAAAGTCACGCGGAACACACTCGGGATTTCAATCTGGGGGAGTGTAGTTACGGCAATCTGGCCAAAATGCGGCTGGTTCTGGCCATTGCGACGACCGGGCGGGCAAAGATTCTGGCCGGGACGATCCCGGACCTTTTGCGCCAGACCCGATCGCCGGACCTGATCGTGCTCAGCGTGGCGGCGCCGGAAGATGTCGATCCGCGCGTGCTGGAGCCGTTCGAGTGCCCCAAGCTGGTGGTGAACGGGCCGCGCGGGCTTTGTGCACAGCGCAATCGCGCGCTGGAACTGTTGCGCCCCGATGACGTGCTGTTGCTGATCGACGACGATTTCCTGATGGCGCCCGATTACATCGAGCAGACGCTGCGGCTGTTCCACCTCAATCCGGATGTGGTGATGGCCACCGGCACCGTGCTGTCGGACGGGATCGGCGGCCCCGGCTATGACGTTGCCGAAGGGCATGCGAAACTGGCGCAGGCGGCACCCCCCGCGGTGCGCGCGCTGACCGACACCTACAACGGCTATGGCTGCAACATGGCGATCCGCGCCCGGCCGGTGCTGGAGCGCGGTCTGCGCTTTGACGAACGGCTGCCGCTTTATGGCTGGCTGGAAGATGTCGATTTCTCGCGCCGACTTTCGGCCGAGGGGCGGATCGTGCGGTCCACCGCGCTGACCGGTGTGCACCTCGGCACCAAGACCGGGCGGACGAAGGGCGTCTGCCTGGGCTATTCGCAGATCGCCAACCCGGCCTACCTGATCCGCAAGGGCACGATGAGCCCAGGCCGGGCGTTCCGGATGATGGCGCAGAACGTCGGCACCAACCTGTTGCGGGGGGTGCGGCCGGAGCCCTGGATCGACCGGCGCGGACGCCTGAAGGGCAACCTGCTGGCGCTGCGTGATCTGGTGACCGGACGGATGGCGCCAGAGCGCGCGCTGTCACTGCGCTAGTTACACAGGCTGGCCTCGACGCGAAACCCGTCGGGGATCGAATCGCGGCCCGCAAGCATCAGGTCGGCCATGACCGCGCCGACCTTGGGGGCGATGCCGAAGCCGATCTTGAAGCCGCCGTTGGCGATGAAATGACCCGGTCGGCCCGGCCAGGGCCCGAGCATCGGCGCACGGGTCGCGGCGCGGGGGCGGACCCCGGCCCAACGCTCCACCACCGGCGCGGCGGCCAGGGCCGGAACCGCGGCAATGGCGCGGGCGAGCAGGGCGTCGCACTGCGCATCGGTGGTGTCGGGGGCGTCGAAGCTGCGCTCGCTGGTCGATCCGATGGCGACGGTGCCGTCGTCATGGGGCACGAGGTGCAGGCCGTCGATGAAAAGCTGCGGCAGGTCGCCCGCGTCGTGGGCAAGGCTCAGCGACTGCCCCTTGACGCCGTTGCCGACGGGTCGGCCGAGCGCCTGCGAAAGGTCGGCCAGACCCTGATGGCCGGTCGCCCAGAGCACGGCGCCCTTTGCTTCACCCTCGCCCAGAACGATCTCACCCCCCAGCGCCAGCACTGCCGCGGCCAGCACGGCGGCGGCGCGGCGCGGGTGCATCCGGGCGCTGAGCGTGTCGTGGGTCATCAGGCCGGTGGGCGTATCGGGGGCCCAGCCGGAAAGCCCCGCCGTCGGGATCACCGACCATTGGGCACGGTCGCCCCAGATCGCCCGCGCACCCTCGGCCCGCGCGCGGGCGCTTGCCACCGCGCGGTCATCGGCCAGCGGTTGCAGCCGGCCAGTGCGGGCATAGCCCGAGGACAGGCCGGTCAGCGCCTCCGCCCCCCGCCAGTAGTCTTCGGCCATCAAGAGGCTGTCGAGCTGGAACTGCTTCTTGGCGTTCCACTGTTCCGGCACATGCGGGGCAAGCGCACCGACCAGACCGCCGCTCGACCCCGCGCCGATGGCGCGACGCTCGATCAGCCGGACACGGGCGCCACGCAGCGCGCAGGCATGGGCAACCGACAGGCCGAAGATGCCGCCGCCCATCACCGTGACGTCCGGCGTTGCCATTCCCCGCGCCCTTCCGCATTGTCGCGCCCCGGACGGGGTGTAGGGCAAATGGGCGAGCAGGGCCAGACGGCGGAATTGACATGGGGCGAGGGCGGCGTTCCCGTCTCGACCCGGTTCGGCGACCCGTATTTCTCGCGCAATGACGGGCTGGCGGAAACGAGGCACGTCTTTCTGGCCGGGAACGGGCTGCCCGAGCGGTTTCACGACGGCTTCCGCGTCGCGGAACTGGGGTTCGGCACCGGGCTGAACATGCTGGCCACCGTGCTCGCCTGGTCGGCCGCCGGGGTGCCGGGGCGGTTGCACTACACCAGCTTCGAGGCCTTCCCGATGGCCGCCGATGATATCGCCCGCGCGCTGACGTCCTTCCCCGAGGCGGAGGCCGTCGCGGCGCCGTTCCTCGACCCCTGGCGGGCCGGGCAAAGGGTGATCGACCTGTTCGGGGTCCGGGTCACGGTGATCCTTGGCGACGCGCGCGACACGCTGCCTCGCTGGGCGGGCCAGGCGGATGCGTGGTTCCTTGACGGGTTCTCGCCCGCCAGGAACCCCGAGTTGTGGGCGGAACCGCTGCTGGCCGAGGTCGCGGCCCATACCGCGCCAGGTGGCAGCTTTGCCACCTACACTGCGGCGGGGTTTGTCCGCCGAGGCTTGCAGGCGGCCGGATTTCAGGTAGAGCGGCGACCGGGACATGGGGCCAAACGGCACATGACCGCAGGCTGGCGGAACCGATGACCGAACAGAATACCCGGCTGGGGATCATCCTGATGATCGCCACGACCATCGTCTTTGCGTTGCAGGACGGCCTGTCGCGCCACCTTGCCGGTGCCTACAACGTCTACATGGTGGTGATGATCCGGTTCTGGTTCTTCGCCGCGTTCGTCATGGTCACCACGGCCCGCAGCCCCGGCGGGATTGCGCGCGCGGTGGCCACCCGGCAGCCCGTCGTGCAGATTTTCCGCGGCCTGCTGCTGGCGGCCGAGGTGGTGATCATGGTGCTGGCCTTCACGCATCTCGGGCTGGTGGAAAGCCACTCGATCTTCACCTGTTACCCGCTGCTGGTCGCGGCGCTGTCCGGCCCGGTGCTGGGCGAAAAGGTCGGCTGGCGGCGCTGGACGGCGATCGCCATCGGCTTTGTCGGCGTGCTGATCATCCTCAAACCCGGCGCCGCGGTGTTCTCACCCTGGGCGGTGCTGCCGCTGATCTCGGCCTTCATGTTCGCGCTCTACGGTCTGCTGACGCGCCATGTGGCGCGGAAAGACCCCGCCGCCGTCAGTTTCTTCTGGACCGGCGTTTCTGGCGCGGTGGCGATGACGGCGGTGGGCCTGTGGTTCTGGCAGCCGATGACGGGCCCCGACTGGGGGATGATGGGGATGCTGTGCTGCACGGCGCTGTTGGGCCACTGGCTGTTGATCCGCGCGTTCGAGGTGGCCGAGGCCAGCGCGATTCAGCCCTTCGCCTTTCTGCAACTGCCCTTCGCCTCTGCGATGGGGGTCGGCGTCTTCGGCGATGCGCTGCACCTGAACACGGTGATCGGCGCGGTCGTGGTGGTGTCGGCGGGGCTTTTCACGCTGTGGCGCGCGCGCATGAAGGCGGCGACTATTGCCCCTTCAGTTCAGCCGTAAGCCGGATCGGCAGCGATTTCCCCGCCAGCTTGGCGCGGTAGACCTCGTAGCTTTCCGACACCCGCATGATGTAGTCGCGGGTTTCGGTGAACGGGACGCTTTCGATCCAGTCGACCGGGTCCACGCCGGGCTCGCGCGGGTCGCCCAACTGGGCGATCCAGGCGCTTGCCCGGTTCGGGCCGGCGTTGTAGCCCGAGGCGACCAGCGTCAGGGCGGGGCCGAACTGGCCGATCAGCTTGGCCAGATAGGCGCTGCCGAGCGTTGCGTTGTAATCCGCGTCCTGCGTCAGGCGGGCCATGTCGTAGCCGACCCCGACGGAGTTCGCCATGCGGCGCGCCGTGTCGGGCATCACCTGCATCAGCCCCAGCGCGCCCGCCGGGCTGACCACCGTCTCGTCGAACTCGCTTTCGCGCCGCGCGATCGCCAGCGCGAGATCGACCGGCACTGGCAGTTGCGCCTTGGCAAGGTCGGTCAGCGGGAAATAGGCGCGCGGCAGGATGATGTTGCGGTCGGCCGCCTTCTTGGCGATGAGCACGCCGATATGCGGCTCGCCCAGGCTGAGCGCGAGGTTCGCCAACTGCCCGAGGCCGGTCGCGTCGAGCCCGTCCGCCACATGCAGGAAGAACCGCTTGGCCAGCGTCCGGTCGCCCGCCTTCTGCAACAGCAAGCCCGCCTGCAACGCCGAGTTTTGCAGGAACGCGGCGCCATGCCAGTCGGGCAGGTCGCCGTTCAGCAGCGCAGGGTCAAGCGGCAAGCCGGCCTTTTCGGCCGACATGAGTCCATAGAAGGCGGTCTGGTATTGCGCGCCCCTCGCATAGGCGGCCCTGGCGGCGGCAGCGTCGCCCATCGCCTCGGCGGCGCGGCCTTCCCAATAGGCGGCGCGGGCCAGGCTGATCGGCGTCGTCACCCCGTTGCCAAGATTGCGGAAATGCGCCAGCGCGGTTTTCGGATCGTGCAGTTTTTGCAGCGCGATGTAGCCCGCGAGGAATTCGAGGTCGGCGTAGTCGCCGCCCGAGGTCAGGAAATCGTTCGCCGCCAGCCGGTAGGCCCGTTGGGGATCGCCCCCCGTCATCTCGCGCCGCGCGAGGCGGGCGCGCGCGTTGGCCCATGCGGAGGGGTCGCCCAGTGTCTTGGCGGACGCCGACGACTGCAACAGCAGATCGGCGGCGCCGTCGAGGTTACCCTTGGCAAAGCGATAGGCGAACCGGTCATGCGCCAGCCCCGGATCGGCCTGCAAGGCGGCCGGGACGGCGGCCACCAGCCCGTCAACGCCCTTCCCCTGGGTCTGCAGCGCGATTCGCGCGGTGCCGAGCGCCTGTGGCCCCGGACTCGCCAGCGGCAACATCCGCGCGGCCTCGGTTGTCCGACCGCGCCACAGCAGCATGTCAAGCCGCTTGTCGTTCAGCCCCTTCAGCACGGGGCCGAAGGCGGCCGTTTCGGCGGCCTGCTCGTCGGCGGCATAGGTTAGCGTGAGCCAGGCCCGGCGTGCCTCGGCCGTGGCCTCGGTTGTCTTTCCGCTGGCTTGCAGCGCGGTCTGGAACGCCAGCGACCCGGCGGCCGTGTGCGGCAGGTCGGCCGCGAAAAAGGCCAGCACATCGGCCACCGGCACAGCGGCGGTGATCGTCGCCTCGCCTTTCAGACGCAGATAGGACAGACCGGGCCAATCCGGGTGGCGGCGCAGAAAGGTGACGTAGTCGGAAAACGCGCCGTCGCCGCCGCGCAGGCGGTCCCATTCGATGATCTCGGGGCCGAGCGGCCCGGCCTGTTGCGCGCTGGCCTCGGCGGCGTCCCAGTTCTGCTGATCGGCCAGTTGCAGCGCATCGGCCAGGGCCGCGCCCGCGGCGCTGGTCTGGGCGCCGAGCGGACCGGCAAGCGTGAGGGCGGCGAGAAACGCGGGGAACAGGCGTATGATGGAATGCATGCTTTCAAAAGAAACGCGAGGGCGTGTGCTGAGGGCGTGTGATCTGGGGCTCGGCTCAAGTGTATCGGGATGCGGCGCAATCGCAACACACAAACTTGGCAAGCCGCCGCGTCGGGGCTAGGGTCCGCCGGGTTTGCAGCCGGGCGACTCAGAGCGCGCCCAAGACAGGAGAAGCGTGTCATGATCAAAGGGATCAATGGGTCGATGCCCGCCCTGGTGACGCCGTTCAAGAACGGCGCCCTGGATCTGGATACGCTGAAGAAACTTGTCGACTGGCACATCGCCGAGGGGTCTTCGGGCATCGTGCCGGTGGGCACGACCGGGGAAAGCCCGACGCTGAGCCATGACGAGCATGAGCGCGTGGTGGAAGAGGTCGTCAAGGCGGTCGCGGGCCGGGTGCCGGTGATCGCCGGGGCCGGGTCGAACAACACGACCGAGGCGATCCGGCTGGCGCGTCACGCCGAAAAGGTCGGCGCCGATGCGGCGCTGGTGGTGACACCCTATTACAACAAGCCGACGCAGGCCGGGCTGATCGCGCATTTCACCGCAGTGCACGACGCCTGCGCCCTGCCGATCATCATCTACAACATCCCCGGCCGGTCCGTGGTGGACATGTCGCCCGAGACGATGGGCGAACTGGCCAGGCTGCCGCGCATCGTTGGCGTGAAGGACGCGACCGGCGACCTGAGCCGGGTGCCCAAGCAGCGCATCACCTGCGGTACGGATTTCATCCAGTTGTCCGGCGAGGATGGCACCGCGCTGGGCTTCAACGCGCATGGCGGCGTGGGCTGCATTTCGGTGACCGCGAACGTGGCGCCCCGGCTCTGCGCCGAGTTTCAGGCGGCGACGCTGGCCGGCGATTATGCCAAGGCGCTGGACCTGCAAGACCGGCTGATGCCGCTGCACATCGCGATCTTCCTCGAACCGGGGTTGGTGGGCGCGAAATACGGCCTGTCGCGGCTGGGCCTGTGTTCCGACGAGGTGCGGCTGCCGCTGGTCGGGCTGACGGATGCGACCAAGGCGCGGATGGATGCCGCGATGCGGTTTGCGGGGCTGCTCAACTAGGGCTTGCAACGGCCCGGATCCGGGCCGTTACATTTTCGCAACGCGGGGTGCGCTTTTCGCGCAACGCTTGCCGTTGTCTTGATTTTAACACGTTGCTGCGCAGACCTAACCTCCAGGGAGGCATGGTCGATGCTGGAACATTTGCCCAAGGATGTGCGCGAAGGGCTGGAAGCGGCCCGAAAACGCGACGACAAACGCCGCTCGCGTCTGCGGGTTCATGTGGGCGACGCGGTGCACCCGATCCTGCGGATCTGGGATACGGGCTTCGCGCTCGACGCCACCACCGCGCCGCATCTGCGCGGGCTGGTCGACATCTACGAGGGTTCGCGCCATCTGCGGCAGTGCCTGATCGTCGCCTCGGCCGAAGCCGGGGGAGAGATCGTGTGCGACTTCAAATGGGCAACCGAGGCGCTGGACCGCGCCCCGCTAGACTTCGAGCGCGACGAGAACGCACCGGTGGGCCTGCTGCCCCGCGCGTGACCGCTACTGAAGGTCGGCGAAGGCTTTGTGCAACCGTTCCACCGCTTCGACGACCAGACTTCTCGGGGTCGCGATGTTGAAGCGCAGGAAGGCTTCACCGCCGCGCCCGAAGCTGGCGCCGTAGTTCACCGCGATCTGGCCCTGCCGTTCCACCCGCGCGATGAACTCTTCCGGCGCCATCCCGGTGCCGGAGAAATCGACCCAGGCGAGGTAGGTCGATTCGAGCGGCATCGAGGTGACGCCGGGGATCGCATTGACCCCTGCGTCGAACACCCGGCGGTTCTGGTCCAGGTAGGCGACCAGGTCATCAACCCAACGGGCGCCTTCCTCGGAATAGGCCGCGGTGGCCATCGTCAGCCCGAAGGAATTGGCCGAAATGCCAAGCGCCGCCATCCGCCCGGCAAAGCGCGCGCGCAGGGCCGGGTCCGGGATGATGACATTGCCAGTGTGGCCGCCCGCGATGTTGAAGGTCTTGGTGGTGGCGGTCATCATCACCAGGCGGTCCATGATGTCCGGCACCGCCTTGGCCATCACGGTGTGCTTCTGGCCGGGGAAGACGAGGTCGTGGTGAATCTCGTCCGACACCACGATCAGGTTGTGGCGCTGGGCGAAGGCCGCGACAGCCTGCAATTCGGTCTCGGTCCAGACCCGGCCGCCGGGGTTGTGCGGCGAACACAGGATCAGCATCGTCTCGCTGCCGGTCATCATCGCGTCGTAGGTGTCGAAGTCCATCTCGTAGCGGCCGGAGGCGTCGATCAGCGGGCATTCCACCACCTTGCGCCCGGCCGCTTTGATGACGCGGGCAAAGGCGTGGTAGACCGGGGTGAACAACACGACCCCGTCGCCCGGCTGGGTGAAGGCGTCGACGCATATCCCGGTGCCGTTGACCAGACCGTGGGTGGTGAAGATCCACTCGGGCTGCACGTCCCAGCCGTGGCGGGTGGCCATCCACCAGCGGATCGCATCAAGGTAGGCGCGGTCGTCGCCGAAGTAGCCGTAGATGCCGTGGTCGATCATGCCCTGCAACGCGGTGGTGACGCAGGCCGGGGGACGGAAGTCCATGTCGGCCACCCACATGGCGATGCCGGTATCGGCGGGCACACCATAGAGTTTTTCCATCGCGTCCCATTTCGCGGAATGGGTGCCGCGGCGGTTGATGATCTCGTCGAACGACATGGATGCTCCTCTTTTCGCCAACCCTAGCCGCTGATCAGGCACGCGCAAGGGCGTGAGGTCGGGGCGCCAGGGCAAGATTGTTCCGCATTGGCTGGCTAGCACGGAACGCCGTCGCGAGGAAATGGGGCAGATCGGAAGGATCGTCGCAGTCTGGCCCGAAAGGCGGAACTGCGTTCCGGGTGCAGCACCGCGCTGCAAAGCTGTCGCAGCCGTTGCGCGGCTGGCAATGATCGCCTAAATCCGGGGCATGAGCGTTCGTGATATCCTGATCCATCCCGACCCGCGGCTGAAGAAGCTGTGCGACCCGGTTGCCGTCATCTCGCTCGAGATCGGCAAGCTGGCCGAGGACATGCTTGAAACGATGTACGACGCGCCCGGCATCGGCCTTGCCGCGCCGCAGGTGGCGGTGATGAAGCGCCTGCTGGTGATGGATTGCGTGAAAGATCCGGAAACCCCGCCACGTCCGATGGTGCTGATCAACCCGGTCATCACCTGGTCGTCGGACGAGCGCAGCACCTATGAAGAGGGTTGCTTGTCGATCCCCGAGCAATATGCCGACGTCGAACGCCCTGCCGAGGTGCGCGTGCGCTGGACCGGGCTTGACGGGCGCGAGATGGAGGAAGCGTTCAAGGGCCTCTGGGCGACCTGCGTGCAGCACGAGATCGACCACCTTGATGGCAGGCTGTTCATCGACTACCTGCGCCCGCTCAAGCGCCAGATGATCACCCGGCGGATGGAAAAGCTGAAGCGCGAGAGGGCGCGGGGATGAGCGACCGCCCGATCCTGCTCTGGCCCGATCCGCGCCTGCGCGTGGTGGCCGAACCCGTGGGTGACGTGACCGATGAGGTGCGCGCGCTGGCCGAGGAGATGCTGCGCATCATGTATGCGGCGCCGGGCCGGGGTCTTGCCGGACCGCAGATCGGCGAGATGCGGCGCATCTTCGTGATGGACTGCACCTGGAAGGACGGCACTCCCGACCCGCGCGTGATGCTTGATCCCGAAATCGTGTCGGCGAGCGATACCCTTGTGGCGCGCGAAGAGGGGTGCCTGTCGCTGCCGGGGTTCACCCTGGGGCTGCAACGCCCGGCCGAGGTGGTGCTGCGCTTCACCGGGCTGGATGGCGCGCGGCGCGAGGAGACGTTCACCGGCTTTGCCGCCACCTGCGTGCAGCACGAGCGCGACCATCTGGATGGCATCCTGTGCATCGACCGGCTTGACCCCGAAGTGCGCGAGATGATCGCCCCGGTGCTGGCCGCGATGGAGGGGAAATGACCCAGCGCCCCTTTGTGCGCTGGCCGGATCCCCGGTTGCGGACCGCCGCCGCCCCGGTGGTGGCGGTAACTGACGAGATCCGCGCGATCTGGGCCGACATGGTCGAGACGATGGACGCGATGCCGGGCTACGGCCTGGGCGCGCCGCAGATCGGCGTGATGCTGCGGCTGGCGGTGGTGGATTGTTCCGATGCGCGCGGGCAGGCGGTGAAAATGGCCAACCCCGAGGTGCTGCACGCCTCGGGCCAGTTCCGCGAGCACGAAGAGGCCAGCCCGAACCTGCCCGGCGTCTCGGCTGTCATTTCACGGCCGCGCGCGGTGACGGTGCGGTTTCTGAACGAGGCCGGTGCGGTCGAAGAGCGTGATTTCGTCGGCCTCTGGGCGACCAGCGTGCAGCATCAGATCGACCACCTGAACGGGCGGATGTATTTCGACCTTCTGTCGGCGCTGAAGCGCAAGATGCTGATCGCCAGGGCGCAGAAGCCGGGGCGGCGCGCATGAGAGTCATGCCGGAGGCGTGCGCATGAGAGTGGTCTTCATGGGCACGCCCGCGTTTTCGGTGCCGGTGCTCGACGCGCTTCAGGCCCGTCATGAGGTCGTCTGCGTCTACTGCCAGCCGCCCCGGCCCGCCGGGCGCGGCAAGAAGGACCGGCCCAGCCCGGTGCAGGCGCGGGCCGAGGCGCTGGGCCTGCCGGTCCGGCACCCGGTCAGCCTGAAGGGTGCCGAGGTGCAGGCCGGGTTTGCCGCGCTGAAGGCCGATGTGGCGGTGGTGGTCGCCTACGGGCTGATCCTGCCGAAGGCGATCCTCGACGCGCCCGCCCGGGGCTGCCTGAACATCCATGCTTCGCTGTTGCCGCGCTGGCGCGGGGCGGCACCGATCCATCGCGCAATCCTGTCGGGCGATGCCGAGACCGGCGTCTGCATCATGCGGATGGACGAGGGGCTGGATACCGGCCCGGTGCTGTTGCGCGAGGCGACGGTGATCGGGCCTGAGGAAACCACTGCCGAGCTGCACGACCGGCTGGCGGCGATCGGGGCCGCGGCGATCATCACGGCGCTGGACCGGCTGGATGCGCTGACGCCAGCGCCGCAACCGGCCGAAGGCGTGACCTATGCCGCCAAGATCGACAAGGCCGAGGCGCGGGTGGATTTCGCGCGCCCCGCGGTGGAGGTGGATCGCCAGATCCGCGGCCTGTCGCCCTTTCCCGGCGCCTGGGTCACGGTCGCGGGCGAGCGGCTTAAGCTTCTGCGCTCGCATCTGGCGACAGGGCAGGGCGCGCCGGGGCAAGTGCTGCACGGGCTGACCATCGCCTGCGGCACCGGCGCGGTCGAGGTGACGCTGGCGCAGCGCGAGGGCAAGCGGCCGATGACGGCCGACGAGTTGCTGAACGGCTGGGCGCTGCCGGATCGTCTGGGCTGACATCAGCCAAGCCGCTTGATCGCGTCCTTCAGCTTGAACCCGGCGTCGCCGGGGCGCGACCACAACAGCCGCCCCTGCCAGGCGGCAAAGATCATCGCGGCGCTTTCCCGGGTCTTCTCGCCGCCGCCGCCCAGCCGTAGCGCGATGGCCGCCTCGACGCGGGCACGCCAGGCTTCGGCCCGCTCGCGCAGAACCGCGTCGCGCAGATTGGTCACCAGCACCGAGATTTCGGACTCCATGTCGCGCCCGATGAGCTTGAGCAGAGTCGGCACCGCCTTGGCGGACACCGGGGTTTCGCCCTCGGCGGTTGTGGTCGCGGCGTCAACCCTGTCCCAGCCCTCAAGGAGCGCGGCACGGACCATCCCGTCGCGCGTGCCGAAACGCTGGGCCAGCGTCGAGGCGGCAAGGCCGGTGGCCTGACCGACCGCGGCGAAGGACACGGCCTTGTCACCGCCCCCGGCCAGCATCCCGCGCAGGGCCGCATGAATCGTCTCGTCCGATATGGTGCGGGCGCGTGACATGGGCCGAGTGTAGGCGAACGAAGATTTCTGTAAAGCCGTCGCAGCGGCGGGATCAGACCCTAGCCGTCGATTTTGGCTTGAACGGTGCCATGCCTGCGCGGGCCAACTCGTCGGCGCATTCGTTTTCGGCGTGCCCGGCGTGGCCCTTGATCCATTCCCAGCGCACGGTGTGGCGCGCCTGCGCCTCATCCAGTCTGCGCCAGAGGTCGTCGTTCTTCACCGGCTTGTTGGCCGAGGTCTTCCAGCCCTTGCGCTTCCAGCCGAACATCCATTCGGTGATGCCGTTCTTCACATAGGCGCTGTCGGTCACCACGGTGATCACGGACGGCCGCGCCAGCGCCTCCAGCGCCGAGATCGCGGCCATCAGTTCCATCCGGTTGTTGGTGGTCAGCGCCTCGCCGCCGGAAAGCGTACGTTCCTTCACCACCGCGCCGCCCTCGCGCGCGCGCATCAGCACGCCCCAGCCACCGGGGCCGGGGTTGCCGCTGCAGGCGCCGTCGGTATAGGCGAAAAGGTCGGGCATGGTGTCCTCCGTCGGGCGGGGATAGGCGGCGGCTGGCGCGGCGTCAACCGCGTGTCGTCGATCTCTTCACACCGTCTCGCGCAGGATGCGGGGCACCTTGAACTCCACGTCCTCGCGCGCGGTCTCGACCAGTTCCACCGTCAGCGCGAAGCGGGCGCGGAAGGCGTCGATCACCTCGGTCACCAGTTCCTCGGGGGCCGAGGCGCCGGCGGTGACGCCGACGGTGCGGATGCCGTCGAGCGCGCGCCAGTCGATCTCGGCCGCGCGCTGCACCAGTTGCGCGTAGCCGCAGCCCGCCGCGCGCCCGACCTCGACCAGGCGGCGCGAGTTCGACGAATTCGGCGCGCCGATCACCAGCAGCGCGTCGATCCGCGGCGCGATCTCTCTCACCGCCGCCTGCCGGTTGGTGGTGGCGTAGCAGATATCCTCCTTGTGCGGGCCGACGATGGCGGGAAAGCGCGCCTTCAGCGCCGCGACGATCCCGGCCGTGTCATCGACCGACAGCGTCGTCTGGGTGATGAAGGCCAGCCGCGCGGGGTCGCGCACGGTCAGGCCCGCGACATCGTCCGCAGTTTCGACCAGCAGCACCTCGCCGTCGGGCAACTGGCCCATCGTGCCGATCGTCTCGGGATGGCCCGCGTGGCCGATCATCACCATCTGCAACCCGCCCTCGTGGTGGCGTTCGGCCTCGACATGCACCTTGGACACCAGCGGGCAGGTGGCGTCGACGAACAGCATCTGCCGCGCCGCCGCATCGGCGGGCACCGACTTCGGCACGCCATGCGCCGAGAAGATCACCGGCCGGTCCGGCGGGCAGTCCTCAAGCTCCTCGACAAACACGGCACCCTTGGCGCGCAGCCCGTCCACGACGTATTTGTTGTGCACGATCTCGTGGCGCACATAGACCGGCGCGCCCCATTTGGCGATCACCATCTCGACGATCTTGATCGCGCGGTCCACGCCCGCGCAGAAGCCGCGCGGCGCGGCGAGGTAAAGGGTCAACGGCGGCAGGGTCATCTGGGCTCTCGGATTTGAGCCAGACCTAAGCCGCCGGGCCCGCGCCGTCCAGCGTCAGGCGTCAAAGTAATAGGGGCCGGCGGCCAAAGTGCGCAGATAGTCGGCCATCGCCTTGGCCGCTTGCGGGGTTTCAAAGGCGCGGATGGGCACAACGATCGCCGTGTCATGGTTCAGCACGAACAGATGTGTCGGCGTGTCCAGCACCTGACCGATCAACTCGGGCGACAGGTAGCTGCAGTCGAGGGTCTTGATGTCGGTCCCAGCAACGCAATCAATCCATTCCTCGAATTCGGCCTGCACCGGGCACGGCACCATCCGCCGGGCGATCCAGCGCCGCCACAGCGCACGGGCCGCCAGCAGCAGGCCAAATTGCAGCACCATGACGCCGAGGAAGGTCGCCACGGCCTGCCACGACCCCTCTGGCCCCATCAGCCGTTCCGGCAGCAGACCGCTGGCCGCGCCGCCCGCCAGAAACCAAAGCGCCATCGCCACCTTGGCGCGCCCGGAAGGCTCGCGCTTCAGGGTCAGATAGGCGAGCGCATCGGCTGCGGTCAGCGGATAGACCATCCGATGCAGCAAGCCGCCATCGAAATCGCGGCTTGGCAGAGATGCAAAAGCCGAGGCAGTTTCCCGCCTCGGCTCAGGTGTCGTCCGGCTTTCGGTCACTTCTCCGCGACCGCGATCTCTTCACGTTCGGGGCGCGGTTCGCGCGGCGGGCGGCCGATGACGTCGCGCAGCTCGTCCAGCTCGATGAAGTTGTCGGCCTGGCGGCGCAACTCGTCGGCGATCATCGGCGGCTGGCTGCGGATGGTCGAGACGACCGAGACGCGCACGCCCTGCCGTTGCAGGCTTTCGACCAGCGGCTTGAAGTCGCCATCACCGGAAAAGAGCACGATGTGATCGACCCGCGGCGCCAGTTCCATCGCATCGACCGTCAGTTCGATGTCCATGTTGCCCTTGACCTTCCGGCGGCCCTGGCTGTCGATGTATTCCTTGGCGGGCTTGGTCACCATCGAGAAGCCGTTGTAGTGCAGCCAGTCGACCAGCGGGCGAATCGGCGAGTAATCGTCGTTCTCCAGCAGGGCGGTGTAGTAGAACGCGCGCAACAGCTTGCCGCGGCGCATGAATTCCTGTCTGAGCAACTTGTAGTCGATGTCAAACCCAAGCGCCTTGGCGGCGGCGTAAAGGTTGGAACCATCAATGAACAGCGCCAAACGATCGTCCTTGTAAAACATTGCGGTCCCTTTCAAAATCGCGACCTCACCATCCATTTTTCGCAAGTGAGTTCGCTTGAAAAAGGGATGTCCCCGGAGGTCGGAACCCTGACAATATGATAATTCGAAAGCCGTTGAAAGTGCCGCAATCCGGAGGGATGACGTGACGAAACGTCCGAATGCACCCGCTCTGGTGGCTCTGGGCGGAAATCTTGCGACTTCGGCGGGTGATCCGGAGGCGACAATCCGGGCCGCGATTTCGCAGATTTCCCTTGCGGGGCTTGAGGTTGTAGCGCGCAGCCGGTTGTACCGCACACCCGCCTTTCCCGACGCGACCGGTCCCGAATATGTGAACGCCTGTGTGGGAATATCACCGCAGCTTTCCCCCCGGGCCGTGCTTGACCGGCTGCACCGGATCGAGGCCGAGTTCGGGCGCGAGCGGGTGCAGCGCTGGGGGCAGCGGACGCTCGATCTCGACCTGCTCGCCTGTGGTGACGCGATGCTGCCCGATGACGCGACCCATGCGCTCTGGCGCGATCTGGCGCCGGAACAGCGGCTGATCCGCGCCCCGGATGAGCTGATTCTGCCGCATCCGCGCCTGCACGAGCGGGCGTTCGTGCTGGTTCCGCTGGCCGACATCGCACCCGACTGGCGGCATCCGGCGCTCGGCCTGACGGTGGCCGAGATGCTGGCGCGGCTGCCGCAGGCCGAGCGTGACGCGGTGCGGCCGATTTCCCCGGACTGAGGGCCGGATTCTTCGCTTGTCAAGGGTGTTGTGAGGCCGTAAACAAGCGCCTCCATGCCCCCAATCCATATTGGAGTCGCCGATGGCCCGCGTGACGGTCGAAGATTGCGTTGACAAGGTTCCGAACCGGTTCGAACTGGTGATGCTTGCGTCCCACCGGGCGCGCGAGATCCAGTCCGGCTCGCCGGTGACGGTGGATCGCGACAATGACAAGAACCCCGTTGTCGCCCTGCGCGAGATCGCGGACGAAACCCAGGCCGCCAGCGCGCTGCGCGAGCGGATGATCGAGAGCCACCAGACCCAGATCGAGGTCGACGAGCCGGAAGACGACTCGATGGCGCTTCTGATGGGGTCCGAGATGGATCGCCCGGCCCAGGACGACATGTCCGAGGAAAAACTGCTCCGCGCCCTCATGCAGGCGCAGGGGGAAGACTGAGGCAGCCCCGCGGCGCCACGCCGCGGGCCCCTGACAGGATGCGGACCGGATGATCGACGTCGAAGACCTGATCGCCCTCGTCCGCAACTACAACCCGCGCACGGACGCCGACCTGATCCGCCGGGCCTATGACTACGGGCGCAAGATGCACGAGGGCCAGATGCGCCACTCGGGCGAAGAATACTTCACCCATCCGGTCGCGGTGGCCGCGATCCTGACCGAACAGCGGCTGGATGACGCGACCATCGTCACCGCGCTGCTGCACGATACGATCGAGGACACCAAGTCCACCTTCGCCGAGGTCGCGCGCCTCTTTGGCGAGGAGGTGGCCGAACTGGTCGATGGCGTCACCAAGCTGACCAACCTGCAACTGTCGTCCACCGAGGCCAAGCAGGCCGAGAACTTTCGCAAGCTGCTGATCGCGATGTCGAAAGACTTGCGGGTGATTCTGGTGAAGCTGGCCGACCGGCTGCACAACATGCGCACCATCAAGTCGCTGCGGCCCGAGAAGCAGGCCCAGAAGGCGCGCGAAACGATGGATATCTTCGCGCCACTGGCCGGCCGCATGGGCATGCAATGGATGCGCGAGGAACTGGAAGACCTCTCGTTCCGGGTGCTGAACCCCGAGGGCCGCAGTTCCATCATCCGACGGTTCATCACGCTGCAGCGCGAAACCGGCGACGTCGTGCACCAGATCACCAACGACATCCGCATCGAACTGGAAAAGGCCGGGATCGAGGCCGACGTGTTCGGCCGGGCGAAAAAGCCCTACTCGGTCTGGCGCAAGATGCAGGAAAAGAACCTCGCCTTTTCGCGCCTGTCCGACATCTACGGCTTTCGCGTCATCACCGGGTCCGAGGCCGATTGTTACCGCGTGCTGGGGGTGATCCACCAGCGCTGGCGGGCGGTGCCGGGGCGGTTCAAGGACTACATCAGCCAGCCCAAGAACAACGGCTACCGTTCCATCCACACCACGGTTTCGGGCCGTGACGGCAAGCGGGTGGAGGTGCAGATCCGCACCCGCGAGATGCACGAGGTCGCCGAGGCGGGCGTGGCCGCGCACTGGTCCTATCGCGACGGGGTGCGGGCGCGGAACCGTTTCGCCGTCGATCCGGCGAAGTGGATCACCACGTTGACCGAACGCTTCGACGCGGATGAGGATCACGACGAATTCCTCGAAACCGTGAAGCTGGAGATGTATTCCGATCAGGTCTTCTGCTTCACCCCGAAGGGTGACGTGATCCAGTTGCCGCGCGGGGCGACGCCGCTGGACTACGCCTATGCGATCCACACCCGGATCGGGAACTCCTGCGTGTCGGCCAAGGTCGACGGCATCCGGGTGCCGCTCTGGACCCGGGTGAAGAACGGCCAGAGCGTCGAGATCATCACCGCCCAGGGCCAGCGCCCGCAAGCAAGCTGGATCGACATCGTCGTGACCGGGCGCGCCAAGGCGGCGATCCGGCGGTCACTGCGCGAGGAGGACAAGGGCCGCTTCGTCAAGCTCGGGCAGGAACTGGCGCGGGTGGCTTTCGAGCATGTCGGCAGGAAGGCGACCGACAAGGCGCTGCGCACCGCCGCGCGCCGCCTGGGCCTGCCGGATGAAACCGACCTGCTGGCCCGCGTCGGTTCGGCGGAACTGACGGCGCGGCGCGTGGTCGAGGCCCTGTATCCCGAGTTGGCCGCCGCCGCCCCGAGCGGCGAGGTTGATTCGCAGCGCCCCGTGGTGGGGCTGGACCCCAATCAGCCGTTCCGCCGCGCCAACTGCTGCCAGCCGGTGCCGGGCGAGCGCATCGTCGGCATCACCTACCGCGGCCAGGGCCCGGTCGTTCACGCGATCGACTGCCCGTCGCTGGCCGAATTCGAGGAACAACCCGAACGCTGGGTGGACCTTCACTGGACGCCGGGCCGCCACGCCCCGGTGCACACCGTCAGCCTGAACATCACGATCTCGAACGCGACCGGCGTGCTGGGGCGGATTTGCACCTTGATCGGCGAGCAGAAGGCCAATATTTCCGACCTGCATTTCGTGGACCGGAAACCGGACTACTATCGCCTGATCATCGAGGTCGATCTGCGTGACGTGGAGCATCTGCACAACGTCATGACGGCGCTCGAGGCGGAAAGTGACGTGGCGCAACTCGAGCGTTACCGGGATCTGAGCAGAAAGCCCTGACGGCAGGAGGAAAGGACGGTTCGGTGGTATTCAAGCGACGCATCAAACGGACCTTCCGCCAGATCGTCGTGGAAACGGTCTACCCGAAGGGCGGCTGGTGGCGGGCGATCAGCTACATCATGCACCGCCTGCGCCGTCTGCCCGACAAACCGCACCGCATCGCGCGCGGTGTGGCGGCGGGGATCTTCGTGTCATTCACGCCGTTTTTCGGCTTTCACCTGTTCATCGCGGCCGGGCTGGCCTGGCTGATGCGCGGCAACATGGTGGCAGCGCTCTTGTCGACACTGGTCGGCAACCCGCTGACATTCCCGCTGATCATGACCGTTTCGGTCGATCTGGGAACCTACCTGCTGCACGAGCCAGGCTCGTTGCACCTGCCGGTGATCGTGCGCGCCTTCGCCCGTGCCTCGGTGGAACTGTGGGAAAACCTCCAGGCGATGGTGATTGGCGGGCCGCGCCACTGGGAAAGCCTGGCCTGGTTCTTCCACCGGGTGTTCTGGCCCTATATGATCGGCGGCATCATTCCGGGTGTCGTGCTGGGTCTGGTGGGCTACTACCTCAGCCTGCCGCTGGTGGCCGCCTACCAGAAGCGCCGCGGCAAACGGTTGCGGGAACGGGTCGAAAAGTTGCGCGCGCAGAAAGCGGCGCGGATCGAGGCGCTTCGGGCGCGCAGAGCCGTGGCAGAGCAGGAGGGCTAGGACCGTGCAGGCAATCGGAAAGCTGCGGCTGGGGGTCAACATCGACCATGTCGCGACGGTGCGCAACGCCCGCGGCTCGGCCTATCCAGACCCGCTGCGCGCCGCGCTGCTGGCCGAGGCCGCCGGGGCGGACGGCATCACCGCGCACCTGCGCGAAGATCGCCGCCATATCCGTGACGCCGATATCGACGCGCTGATGGCAGGTCTGCGGATTCCGCTGAACCTGGAAATGGCGGCCACCGCCGAGATGCAGGCGATCGCGCTGCGCCACCAGCCGCACGCGGTCTGTCTGGTGCCGGAAAAGCGCGAGGAGCGCACCACCGAAGGCGGGCTGGACGTCGCGGGCGACGAGGCCCGGTTGCGCGACTACATTTCGCCCCTGCGCGCGGCGGGCTGCCGGGTGTCGATGTTCATCGGCCACCAGCCGCGACAGATCGAAGCCGCGGCCCGGATCGGCGCGGCGGTGGTGGAACTGCACACCGGCCATTACTGCGACCTGCACTACGAAGGCCGCCTTGCCGAACGCGATGCTGAACTGCGCGCGCTGCGCGAAGGCGCCGCCCTGGCGCATCTGCTGGGTCTGGAGGTGCACGCCGGTCACGGGCTGACCTACGACACCGTGGCCCCGGTTGCGGCCTTCCCGCAGGTGATGGAGCTGAACATCGGCCACTTCCTGATCGCCGAGGCGCTGTTCTGCGGCCTTGGCCCCGCCATCACCGAAATGCGTCGCCGCATGGACTTGTCGCGCGCGGCGTGATTCTATGGCGGCCGAAGTCGGGGGGGATGAATGGTCTGGCGCGTGGTGACACTTCCTTTCCGGCTGCTTGCGGCCTTGTCCAGGAACATCCTCGCGGGCCTGTTCCTGCTGGCGCTGGTGTTGAGTGTTGCGGCGGTGTCCTCCGATTCGGTCTTTGACCGGATGTCCGGCCTCGTCGAAGCCGTCTCGCCCGATCTTTCCGTCCGGACCCGGCAGGCCCGGTTGCTGGCCGCGGAAACCAGCCGCGCCGATGCCGAAGCAAAGCGCGCGGACGCTGCGGCGGCGGTGTCGGCCGATCTGAAGGAACGCAACGCCTCGCTGAGCCAGAACAACGACGCGCTGACCGCGACCAACACCGCGCTGAAGCAGCAGGGCGACACCCTGACCCAGGCCAATGCCGCGTTGACGGCCGAGAACAACGGGCTCCAGGTCGAGGCGGCAAAGGCCAGCGTGAACTTTCAGGGCCGCCTGATCCCGGCCGCCGAGGCGGTGGCCGAGGCGGCGCGCCGTCTGGCGGATCGCGTGATCGCCGGATCGGCGCGCCGTATCGCCGCGGCGCCGGGTGAGGCGGTGCCGTTCTACGGCATCCCGGTGATCGCCGCCGAGGGCGGGCAGGCGCTGGAGGATGACTGCGCTGCACTGCGCGACCTGCACGGCATCGACGTGGCCTTCAATCCCGCGACCGCGCTGGACGATGGCGGCGTGTGCGAACTGTCGATGCCCGACGCGGCCGCGCTCTGGGCGGCGGTGCGGGGCGATGTGCCCGCGCTGTGGCAAAAGCTGGGCGCTCATTTCGAGGGGCTGCCACCGCTTGCGCTGCCGGACTGGTGGAGGACGGTCCTGAGCCTTGCCGACGGGCTGGTGTCGCCGATGCCGCAGGTGACGGCCAAGCCATGATCCTGGGCATCGGCACCGATCTGGCCAATATCGAGCGGATCGAGGCCACCCTTGCCCGCTTCGGCGACCGCTTCCGCAACCGCGTGTTCACCGAGCGCGAACAGGCCAAGGCCGAACACCGCCGCGATGTGGCGGGCACCTACGCCAAGCGCTGGGCCGCCAAGGAGGCCTGTTCCAAGGCGCTGGGCACCGGGTTGCGGATGGGCATTTCCTGGCGCGACATGGCGGTGACGAACCTGCGCAGCGGCCAGCCGCAGATGCACCTGAGCGGCTGGGCCGCCGAACGGCTTGCCAGCATGACGCCGCCGGGGTATCGCCCGATCATTCACGTCACGCTGACCGACGACCATCCCTGGGCACAGGCTTTCGTGGTGATCGAGGCGGTGCCCGCACCGCCCGACGCCCCGCAACACTAGAGGAACACATGGCACGCAAGACCAAAGAGCCCGAAGGCATCGTCGACACCATCAAGACGGTGGTCTATGCCCTTCTGATCGCCGGGGTGTTCCGCACGCTGTTGTTTCAGCCGTTCTGGATTCCCTCGGGGTCGATGAAGGATACCCTGCTGGTCGGCGATTACATCGTGATCAACAAGATGGCCTATGGTTATTCCGCCGTCTCCTGCCCGTTCAGCCTGTGCCCGATCACCGGCCGCATCCTCGGCTCGCAGCCCAAGCGCGGCGACGTGGTGGTGTTCCGCCACCCCTCCAGCAACGAAGACCTGATCAAGCGCGTCATCGGCCTGCCGGGCGATACCGTGCAGATGAAGGACGGTCAGCTTTACATCAACGATACCGCGGTGCCCGCCGTGGCCGCCGGGACGTTCACCGAAATCTTCGCGCCCCAGGGCCCGAGCGGCGACCTGCCAAGCTGCGAGAACGGCGCGGTCGGGATCGGCGCGGCCTGCAACAGCGCCCGCCTGATCGAGACCCTGCCGGGCGGCAGGACGCATGACATCCTGAACATCACCGACACCGGCCCGGTCGACAACACGCCGCTTTACACCGTTCCCGCAGGCGATCTGTTCGTGATGGGCGACAACCGCGACAACAGCGCCGACAGCCGCTTTCCACAGCCGCAGGGCGTCGGGATGCTGCCGCAGGAGAACCTGATCGGCCGTGCCGACATGATCATCTTCTCCTCCGCCGGGCGGTCACTGTTCTTCTTCTGGACCTGGCGCGCCGACCGCTACCTCAAGTGGATCGTGTAGGTCGCGCGCCCTTCGGTGCCGGGCAAACTTGACTCCACCCGCCCTGCCGCGCATGTAGCCGCGAAACAGCGGGCAGGGCGGTCGATGGTGCGGATGGGCGTGGGGATATTCGAGACGGTGAAAACCGTCTTCTACGCGCTCTTGATCGCGGGGATCTTCCGCAGCTTCTTCTTTCAGCCGTTCTGGATTCCCTCGGGCTCGATGAAGGACACGCTGCTGATCGGCGATTTCCTGTTCGTCAACAAGATGGCCTACGGCTATTCGCGCTATTCCTGCCCGCTTGACCTCTGCCCGTTCCCCGGCCGCATCCTCGCCACGTTGCCCAAGCGCGGCGACGTGGTGGTGTTCCATCATCCGGTCAGCGGCGAGGATTACATCAAGCGCCTGATCGGCCTGCCCGGCGACACCGTGCAGATGCGCCACGGGCTGCTTTACCTGAACGGCACCCCGGTCGAGGTGCAACCCGCCGGTACCTTTGCCGAACCGATGCAGCCGCAGGGCCCGGTGGGCACCTTCCCGCGCTGCCAGAATGCGCCGGTGGAGCGTGGTGGCGCCTGCACCAAGACCCGCGATCGCGAGACGCTGCCGAACGGCATGACCCATGATATCCTGAACATCGTGGACGACGGCCCCGCCGACAACACCGAGGTTTTCACCGTTCCGCCGGGCGAGTATTTCTTCATGGGCGACAACCGAGACAACTCCGAAGACAGCCGCTTCCCGCAGCCACAGGGCGTGGGCTTCGTGCCGTTCGAGAACCTGATCGGCCGCGCCGACCGGGTGATGTTCTCCTCGGCCGGGCGCTCGCTGTTTGATCTGTGGCACTGGCGCTGGGGTCGGTTGATGCAGGCGATCGAGTGAAACTGTCCGCCGACCTCCTGGCGTTCGCCGCCCGCATCGGCCACGGCTTTGCCCGGCCCGAACTGCTGGCGCGCGCGGTCACGCATTCCTCGCTGTCGTCATCGTCGCGGCCGGACAACCAGCGGCTGGAGTTTCTAGGCGACCGGGTGCTGGGTCTGGTGATGGCCGAGGCGCTGCTGGCGGCCGACGTCGCGGCCAGCGAGGGGCAGCTTGCGCCGCGCTTCAACGCGCTGGTGCGCAAGGAAGCCTGCGCCGATGTGGCGCGCGAGGTGGCGCTGGGCGAGGTCTTGAAACTTGGCCGATCCGAGATGATGTCGGGCGGGCGGCGCAAGGAGGCGTTGCTGGGCGACGCGATGGAGGCGGTGATCGCCGCCGTCTACCTTGACGGCGGCTTCGACGCGGCGCGCGACTTGGTGCTGCGGCTCTGGGGTGACCGTGTCGCCGGGGTCGAGGCCGACGCGCGCGACGCCAAGACGGCGTTGCAGGAATGGGCGCAGGCGCGCGGGCAGACCCCGCCCGCCTATGCCGAGCTTGGCCGTGACGGGCCCGACCACGCCCCGGTCTTCACCGTCGAGGCACGGCTGGCCAGCGGCGAGACCGAGGCGGCGCAGGCGGGATCGAAACGGCAGGCGGAACAGGCCGCAGCGCGGGCGCTGCTGGACCGGATGGAGAAAAGCAATGGCTGAAGCACACCGGGCCGGATTCGTGGCACTGATCGGCGAGCCCAACGCGGGCAAGTCGACCCTGCTGAACCGCATGGTCGGCGCCAAGGTGTCGATCGTCACCCACAAGGTGCAGACGACCCGCACCCGCATCCGCGGCATCTGCATGGCGGGGTCGGCGCAGATCGTCTTTGTCGATACGCCAGGCCTGTTTCGCCCGCGCCGCAGGCTCGACCGCGCGATGGTGGCTGCGGCCTGGGGCGGGGCGGCGGATGCCGACGTGATCGTGCTGTTGATCGAGGCGCATCGCGGCCTGACCGAAGGCGGCAAGGCGATCATCGAGACGCTGAAGGACCGTATCCCGCAGGGTCAGCCGATCGCGCTGGCGATCAACAAGATCGACAAGGTGAAGGCCGAAACCCTGCTGCGGCTGGCCGAAGAGATGAACGCGGCCTTTCCGTTTGCCAGAACCTTCATGATCTCGGCCGAACGCGGGCATGGGGTGGAAGACCTGAAGGAATGGCTGGCGGCGCAACTGCCCGAACACGCCTGGTTCTACCCCGAGGATCAGATCGCCGACGTGCCGCTGCGCGCCATCGCCGCCGAGATCACGCGCGAAAAACTGACGCTGCGTCTGCACGAGGAACTGCCCTACCAGTTGACGGTGGAAACCGAGAACTGGGAGGACCGTCCGGACGGCTCGACCCGGATTGACCAGATCATCTATGTCGGTCGGGACGGCCACAAGGGCATCGTGCTGGGCCACAAGGGCGAGACGATCAAGAGTATCTCGACCGCCGCGCGGGCCGAGATCGCGGGGTTCCTCGAACGCCCGGTGCACCTGTTCCTGCAAGTGAAGGTGCGCCCGAACTGGGAGGAAGAGGCCGAGCGCTATTCCGAGATGGGGCTGAACTTCAAGGACGGCAACGTCAGGTGAGCCGCCTGACCAGCGCATTCTGGGTGCAGGCCTACCTGACCCGGCTGAGGCTGGCGAACATTCCGGCCTATGTCACCGCGCATGGCGACGATACCGCCGGGGCGGTGCTGGTGAAGCTGGCCACGCTGGACGGCCGCGCCCGCGCGTTTCAGCGCAGCTTCGATCTGATGTCGGGTGCGCGCGCCTGGATGACGCTGGCCGAGGGGCCGGAGGCCGAGGTGGACAGCGCTATCGCCCGCCAGCGAGGCTATGATCCCGACCTCTGGGTGATCGAGGTCGAGGATCGCGCCGGGCGCAGCCTGCTGGAGGAACCGGGCCTCAGTGAATGAGGCCTCTGCGTCGGTGCGCGCGCGGGCCCAGCGCCTTGGCCAAAAGCAGCAGGACGGCCCCGATGACAAGGACCAGCAGGCAAAGACCGGCAACGTGAACGCCGACGCCCGGCCAGCCATAGAGCGAAACGTCAAGAAACGCGTAGGTCGCCTGGCCCGTCAGCATCTCGCGCGTCAGGGCGTAGACCACGTAGGCCACCGGCCAGCCAAGCCAGACCAAGGCGTCGATCGCCCGAAGGTTGTCTCGGCGCGCGAAGCCGAGCCACCAGAGCATCACCAGCAGTGGCACGACCGTGTGCAAGCCCTGATTGGCCCAGAAGGCCAAGCCGAGCGGGGGCACATTCCCGAACGGAAACGCGTGATTGACAAAGGCGACCGCGAGGATTGACACCGTGACCGCGCCCGCACGTCGCGCCGAAACCACCAACCCGGCGAAACCGACAAGGCCCAGAACGGCGGCCACCGCTGCATTCGCCAGCAGGGTGAATGACCCGGCCATCCACCAGGCCACCGGCCAGGGCGTCTGCGCCCCCATCACCCCAGCAGTCATTGTTGCCTGTGCCGTCAACGCAGCCAAGGCCGCCAGCGCAACCAAGCCTGCGAACATTCGTCCAAAGACCGTCATTCACCCTCCCCCGCGCGGTCGCAGGGTGACGGAGCGGGCGGGTTTCAGCAAGCCCCTTGTCGCCGCACGGCGGCGGTGAATAATCGCGCGCATGGAATGGCGGGATCAGGGTGTGCTGCTTTCGGTGCGCGGGCACGGCGAAAGCGCGGCGATCATCGAGGTGTTCACGGCGGAACACGGTCGCCATGCGGGCGTCGTGCGCGGCGGTGCGTCGCGCCGCATCGCGCCGATCCTGCAACCGGGCGCGCAGCTCGACGTGACGTGGCGCGCACGGCTGGACGAGCACATCGGCGCCTTCACGGTCGAGCCGCTGAAAGGCCGCGCCGGGGCGATCCTGTCCGACCGGCGCGCGCTGGCGGGGCTGAACGCGATCACGGCACTGCTTGCCTTCGTGCTGCCGGAACGCGAGTCACATCCCGGCCTCTACGTCCGCTCCATCGCGCTTTTCGATGCGCTGGTCGCAACGGCCGACTGGCCGCTGGCCTATCTGCGGTGGGAACTGCGGCTGCTGGAAGAGATGGGGTTCGGCCTCGATCTGACCTCCTGCGCGGTCACCGGCACACGCGACGATCTGGCCTATGTCAGCCCCCGCAGCGGTCGCGCCGTCAGCCGCGCCGGGGCGGGCGACTGGGCCGACCGTCTCTTGCCGCTGCCGCCCGCGCTGCTGGGTCAGGGGCCCGCCGATGCGGCCGAGATTGCGGCGGGCTTGCGCCTGACCGGGCATTTCCTGGAAACCTGGCTCGCGCCGCAACTGGGCCAGCGGCCCTTGCCCGAGGCGCGGCGCAGGCTGGTCGCGGCGCTCGCCCGCCCCGGTTAGGGCAGGCGTCTGCCCATTTCTTCGGCAAGGGTCGCAAGCGACGCCACCTTGTCGCGCGCGGGGCAGACGCCAGCGCGCGCGCAAGTGCCAATCAGTCCATTCGCAATACAAGTTCCGGGCGATGGCCACACGCCGCATTCCCACCCTTCTGCGCCACGCCACGATCCCAAGGGTCGAGGGCTTCGCCATGCTCTCGGCCTGGGATGCCGCGATCCGGGGATTGCTGATCTCGATCATGCCGCTGGTCGTCTATGACTCGCTCGGCAGTGCCGCGCAGGAATCGCGGCTCTATTTCTTCATCGGCCTGTGCTCGCTGTCGACCGGGCTGATGGTGCCCTGGCTCAGCCGGTATATCCCGCGCCGCTGGATGTATACGCTGGGCAGCCTGTCCTACATGGTCGGCATGTCGCTGGCGATCCACGGCGGCACGGTCGAGATCGGCTTTGCGCTTCTGTTCAATACGCTCGGCACCGTCACCGTCTTTGTCTGCCTCAACGCCTATGTGCTGGACTACGTGGCCCGCGCCGATCTGGGCCGCTGCAATTCCCGGCAGATGCTGTTCAGCGCGGCGCCGTGGTCGATCGGCCCGGTGCTGGGGGTCTGGCTGCACGCCTGGTGGACGCCCGCGCCCTTCATCCTGGGCGTCGTCTTCGCCTGCCTTCAACTGGGCACCTTCTGGTATCTGCGGCTTGGCAACGGCAAGGCCATCAGCCGCACCAAGGGGCGCGCGCCCAACCCGCTTGCCTATCTCGGGCCATTCTTCGCGCAGCCGCGGCTTGTGGTGGGCTGGGGCTTCGCGGTGATCCGGTCCTGCGGCTGGTGGGTCTATGTCGTCTATCTGCCGATCTTCTGTGTGCAGCAGGGGCTTGGCAACGATGTGGCGGGGATCGCGCTGTCGATCTCGAACGCGATGCTGTTCACCACGCCGTTCATGCTGCGTTTCGTGCAAAGGGCCAGCGTGCGCGTTGCGGTGACGACGGCGTTCATCTGCTGCGGCAGCATCTTCACGCTTGCCACCCTGCTGTCGCCGCTGCCCTGGGTTACCTTCGGGCTGATGATGGCGGGGTCGGTGTTTCTGGTGCTGCTGGACGTGTCGGCGGGGCTGCCGTTCCTGATGGCGGTCAAACCCTCGCAGCGCACCGAGATGGCCGCCGTCTATTCCAGCTTTCGCGATGTCTCGGGCATCCTCACGCCGGGGGTGGCCTGGCTTGTGCTGCTGGTCGCGCCGGTGGCGGCGGTGTTTGCGGCCTCGGGCGCGGCCCTCCTGGGGGCGGCGGCGCTGGCGGCGCGACTCCACCCGCGGCTGGGCGCGGCGCGGCCCTCGCACGGGGCAGAGCCGCGCAGCCTTCACGCCGGGGAATAGTTCATTTCACCAGGCCGTTTTCGACCAGGAACCGCGCCGTGTCGCGGATGCTGTCAGCCGCGTCGATGAAGTTGATCCCCATCTCGGACCGCGCGCGCAGGTTCGAGATCTCGTCGCGGCGGCCAAGGCCGGGCAGGATCGAGCGGATCGCCGGATCGAACAGCGACAGCGCCCGCAAGACGAAATTCGGCGCAACGTGGCGGGTGATGCGACGGTCCGGATATTCGGCGGCAATGATCGCGGCGATGTCCTTGAACCACAGGAACCGGTCCGCCGCGATGTAGCGCCGCCCCGCCGTCTCGGGCCGTTCCAGGGCGCGCAGATGCATCTCGGCCACGTCGCGCACATCGACGATGCCAAAGCCGAAGTTCGGCAGCATCGGGTCTTTCGCCGCCAGCACCCGCTCGACGATGCTGACCGACGATCCGAAGTGGCGGTCCAGCGGCGGACCGATCACCACCACCGGGTTGATCGTCGTCAGGGCCATCCCGGGCGCGCCCTGCACGAAATCCCATGCCGCGCGCTCGGCCAGGGTCTTGGATTTGACATAGGGCGTGGCGGTGGCGTCGGCGACGTCGGTCCAGTCGTCTTCATCCATGACCGGCTTGGTGACCGAAGGCGCGTGGTAGGCGACCGCGGCGACCGATGACGTCAGCACCACGCGGGCGATCCCCGCCGCCCGTGCCGCCCGCAACGCCCGCAACGTGCCGTCCACCGCCGGGCGGATCAACTCGGCTTCATCCTTGGGCTGAGCGATCGGAAAGGGCGAGGCGGTATGCACCAGCGCCTCCGCCCCCGCGCAAGCTTCGGCCCAGCCCGCGTCCTGGATCAGATCGAGGGTGACGAACCGCAGCCGGTCCTGCGCCGCCGGGTCGGACAGGTGCGGCGCCACCGCCGCGCGCACCTCGGCCTCGCGCGCTGGGCTGCGCAGCGATCCGGTGACGGTATGGCCCGCGTTCAGCAGCCGCAGCAGGATGTGTTTGGCGATGAAGCCGGAGGCTCCGGTCAGCAGGACGCGTTGGGGGGCTGTCATCGGCATCTCCTCGGGGGTGCCCGTGTCAACTAGGGCGCCGCCGGGATGATTCAAAGGGCCGGAAGGTCAGTCCAGCAGCCGCCGTGCGATCACCTGGGCTTGAATCTCCGCCGCGCCCTCGAAGATGTTCAGGATGCGCGCATCGCACAGGATGCGGCTGATGCGGTATTCCAGCGCGAAACCGTTGCCGCCATGGATCTGCAAGGCGTTGTCGGCCGCCGCCCAGGCGACGCGAGCGCCCAGCAGCTTGGCCATCCCGGCCTCCAGATCGCAGCGCTTGTCGTGGTCCTTCTCCCAGGCCGCGCGGTAGGTCAACTGGCGCGCGATCATGATCTCGACCGCCATCATCGCCAGCTTGCCCGCCACGCGCGGGAATTCGATCAGCGACTTGCCGAACTGTTTACGGTCTTCGGCATACTGCAGCCCGGTTTCCAGCGCCGACTGCGCCACCCCCACCGCCCGCGCGGCGGTCTGGATGCGCGCGCTTTCGAAGGTTTGCATCAGTTGCTTGAAGCCCTGCCCCTCGACCCCGCCCAGCAGGTTTTCGCCCTTCACGGCAAAGCCGTCAAAGCCAAGCTCGTATTCCTTCATGCCGCGATAGCCCAGCACCCCGATCTCGGTGCCGGTCATGCCTTGGCTGGGGAAGGGGTCGGCCTCGGTGCCGGGGGTCTTTTCGGCAAGGAACATCGACAGCCCGCGCCAGTCGGTGGAATTCGGATCGGTGCGCGCCAGCAGCGTCATCACATGCGCGCGGGCGGCATGGGTGATCCAGGTCTTGTTGCCGGTCACCTGCCAGTCGTCGCCCGCCTTCACCGCGCGGGTGCGGAGGGAGCCAAGGTCGGACCCGGTGTTGGGCTCGGTGAAGACCGCGGTGGGCAAGATCTCGGCGCTGGCGATGCGTGGCAGCCAATGCGCCTTCTGCGCCTCGGTGCCACCGCACAGGATCAGTTCGGCCGCAATCTCGCTGCGCGTGCCCAGCGAGCCGACGCCGATGTAACCGCGCGACAATTCCTCGCTGACCACCACCATCGACGCCTTCGACAGGCCAAGGCCGCCGTATTTCTCGGGGATGGTCAGCCCGAACACGCCCATCTCGGCCAGCGTGTCGATGATTTCCATCGGGATCAACTCGTCCCTCAGGTGCCAGCCCTGGGCGAAGGGGATCACGCGCTCGTCGGCGAAACGGCGGAACTGGTCGCGGATCATCTCCAGTTCCTCGTCGAGCCCGGTCGCGCCGAAGGTCGCGCGGCCGTGGTTTTCGCGCATCAGACCGGCCAGTTGCATCCGGGCGGCGGCGGTGTTGCCCCGGGCCATCAGGGTCGCCGCCGCCGCGCTGGTGGGGCCGGGGGGAAGCCCGAGATCTTGCAACCTTGCGACCTCACCCTGGCTCATCGGGATGCCGCCCGCGATCTGGGCAAGGTATTCGCCAAAGCCGATCTGCACGATCAGCGCCTCGATCGCGCCAAAGCTGCCCGCGCCCTGCAAGCGCAGCGCCCAGTCCTGCAAAGCTGAAAGCGCCTCGGCATAGGTCGCGATCCAGGCCGCGGCATGGGCGGCGAACTGCTCGGTTTCCAGCGCCGATGCCGAGACCCGGCCGTCGGGTGCCACCCGCGCCCGCAGCGCCGCGACGGCGCCCTCGCGCAGGGCCAGCACCTCGGGCAGAGCCGCGCCGGTCAGCGCCAGAAGGTCGGGAAGCATCGCGGTCACGGGCGTCGCGCCCCCATCATGCGCCATGAGTCGGCTCCTTGCTGCAGTCGCATCGTGATACGGCCTTCGCAATTGCAGCGCAATAATAATTCGTAAGAGTGGCCAAGCAAGACTGAAAGTGTCGCGCCAGATTCCCGCTGCGCTGCCCTGAACAGCAGGCTACAACGCCCTGACCGCAGAGGGCGCGCAATGTTCGGGATGCAGCCACAGATCGTCATGGCCGTCGTTGCCATCACCCTCTTCGCCAGCTTCGTGAAGGGCGCGGTGGGCTTCGCGATGCCGATGATCATGATCTCGGGTCTCGCCTCGATCCTCCCCGCGCACGAGGCGCTGGCGGCGCTGATCGTGCCAACCGTGGTCACCAACCTGTTCCAGGCCTTCCGGCAGGGCTGGCGCGCGATGATCGCCTCGATGCGCGACTGGTGGCGGCTGATCGGCACCACCTGCCTGTTCATCGCGCTGTCGTCGCAACTCGTGCTGCTGATCCCGCAACCGCTGCTGATGGGCGCCCTCGGCGTGCCGATCGTGATCTTTGCCGTCACCCAGCTTCTGGGCCTGCAACCCGTCTTCCACGCCCGCAACCGCGCGCTGGCCGAGGTGCTGACCGGCGCCGTTGGCGGGTTCTATGGTGGCCTCTCGGGCGTCTGGGGCCCGCCGACCAGCGCACTCCTGCTGTCGCTCGGCGTCGAGAAGCGCGAGAATGTGCGGGTGCAGGGCGTGGTCTATCTGATCGGCGCGCTGGTGCTCTTTGCGGGCCACCTCGCCTCGGGCGTGCTGAACGCGCAGACGCTGCCGCTGTCGGTCGCGCTGGTGCTGCCGTCGCTCATCGGGCTCTGGGCTGGCTTTCGCCTGCACGACCGGCTCGACCCCGCCCGCTTCCGGCGCTGGACTCTGGTGATCCTCGCCGTCAGCGGGCTGAACCTGATCCGGCGGGCGATTTCCATGTGAGAATGGGCACCCGACCGGATGCCCATTCTTCTTGGCGAAAATATTCCGGGGGTGCCGGGGCAGGGCCCCCGCGACCGCGTTCAGCCGATCGCCGCCGCCTTCACGTCCGCGTCGATGTAGGGCACATACTGCGCGAAGTTGTTGGCGAACATCGTCACCAGTTTCTTCGCCTGCGCGTCATAGGCCGCACCATCCGCCCAGGTCTGGCGCGGGTCGAGCAGTGCGGCATCGACGCCCGGAAGCGCCACCGGCACCTCGAACCCGAAGTTCGGATCCTTGCGGAACTTCACGCCCGCGAGCGAGCCATCCAGCGCCGCCGTCAGCAGGGCGCGGGTCGCCTTGATCGGCATCCGCTTGCCCACGCCATAGGCGCCGCCGGTCCAGCCGGTGTTGACCAGCCAGCAGGTCACGCCGTGGCGGGCGATCTTCTCTTGCAGCAATTTGCCGTAGACCTCGGGGCGGCGCGGCATGAAGGGGGCGCCGAAGCAGGTCGAGAAGGTCGGCTGCGGTTCCGTCACGCCCTGTTCCGTGCCCGCGACCTTCGAGGTGAAGCCCGACAGGAAGTGGTACATCGCCTGCGCCGGGGTCAGCCGCGCGATCGGCGGCAGCACCCCGAAGGCGTCGCAGGTCAGCATGATGACATTCTTCGGATTGCCGCCCAGCGCCGAGGGCGAGGCGTTGGAGATGTAGCTCATCGGGTAGGCGCAACGGGTGTTGGCGGTCAGACTGGCATCGTCGAAGTCGAGCTTCAGCGTTTCCGGGTCGAACACCATGTTCTCCACCACCGTCGCGAACTTGTGGGTGGTGGCGTAGATTTCGGGCTCATGCTCGGCCGAAAGGTTGATCGTCTTGGCGTAGCAGCCGCCCTCGAAGTTGAAGACACCGGTATCCGACCAGCCATGTTCGTCATCGCCGATCAGCGTGCGCGAGGGGTCGGCCGACAGCGTGGTCTTGCCGGTGCCCGACAGGCCGAAGAACACCGCCGTCTGCTCCATCTCGTCATGCGCGTGGTTGGCCGAACAGTGCATCGGCATCACGCCCTTGGCGGGCAGGATGTAGTTCAGCAGCGTGAACACCGCCTTCTTGTTCTCGCCCGCATAGGCGGTGTTGCCGATCAGGATCAGCTTCTTCTCGAAATTCAGCGCGATCACGGTTTCGCTGCGGCAGCCGTGGCGGGCGGGGTCGGCCTTGAAGCCGGGGCAGTTGATGATGGTGAACTCGGGCACGAAGCTTTGCAGCTCCGCCATCCCGGGGCGGCGCAGCAGGTGGCGGATGAAAAGCCCGTGCCAGGCCAGTTCGCTGACCACCCGCACATCCAGCCGGTGCGCCGGGTCGGCGCCAGCGTAAAGATCCTGCACGAAGTAATCGCGCCCGGCCATGTGGGCGATCATGTCGGCATAGAGCCGGTCGAACGGCTCCGGTGCCATCGGCGCATTGTTTTCCCACCAGATCGTGTTTTCCACGGCCGGGGAGCGCACCACATGCTTGTCTTTCGGCGAGCGGCCGGTGTGGCTGCCGGTGGACACCAGAAACGCGCCGCCGATACCCAGGGTGCCTTCGTCGCGCTTCAGCGCCGCTTCGACCAGCGCGGGTTCGAGCAGGTTGTAATAGACCCCCCCCAAGCCGGTGATGCCCTGGTGTTTCAGGCAATGCGAAGGATTCACGTGTCCGTGGTTCATGTGCAAGCTCCGAAGCCGTCCGCGCGGCTGGTTCGTTCCGTGGGGCAACGCCAGGGGCCAATCCGGCGCCGGATGGGTCTTATCGGACCCGTCCCGTTCGCTATAACACGCCCGATCTGCAAAGGAACAGAAGGGTTTACGGGCGTTAGCGCAACCATCTTGCGTTTGGCGGACCCGCGCCGAAACTTTAGCGCAACCATCACCGACAGGTGAGGCAAATTAGTCATTAGTTGAAGAATTTAGCGTCTGCTGAGACGGCTTGGCAGGGTGATTCGCAGTTATCAGTTGATTCCAAAGGGCAAAAAACGGAAACTGTGGCAAAAAGCAGGCAATGAGAGCAGAGCAAGGATTACAGGCATGTCGAGGATTGCGCTCGTCGACGACGACAGGAATATCCTGACGTCGGTTTCCATGACCCTTGAGGCAGAAGGGTTCGAGGTTGAGACCTATAACGACGGCCAGACCGCGCTGGACGCGTTCACCAAGCGAATGCCGGACATGGCGGTGCTCGACATCAAGATGCCGCGCATGGACGGGATGGACCTGTTGCAGCGGCTGCGCCAGAAAAGCGCCGTCCCGGTGATCTTCCTGACCTCGAAGGACGATGAGATCGACGAGGTTCTCGGGCTTCGCATGGGGGCCGACGACTACGTCAAGAAGCCCTTCTCGCAGCGCCTGCTGGTCGAACGCATCCGCGCCCTGTTGCGGCGGCAGGACGCCATCGCCACCGGCGAGGTCGGCATCTCCGAAGAAAACAAGGTGATGGAGCGTGGCAGCCTGACAATGGACCCGCTGCGCCACGCGGTGATCTGGAAGGGCCGGGAAGTCTCGCTGACGGTGACCGAGTTCCTGCTGTTGCAGGCGCTGGCACAGCGGCCGGGCTTCGTGAAAAGCCGCGACCAGTTGATGGACATCGCCTACGACGATCAGGTCTACGTCGACGACCGCACCATCGACAGCCACATCAAGCGGCTGCGCAAGAAGATGCGGACGGCCGACGCGGAGTTTTCGGCCATCGAAACGCTGTATGGCATCGGCTATCGTTACAACGAAGAATGAGCATCGCGTCCCGGTTCGACATGGGCAACTCCCCCAAACGCCCCAAGGCCGAGGTCCTTCTGGGCGAGGATTGGGTCACGCCCGAGACCGACAGCGAAGGCGCCGCGAGGCCGCGGCGTGCTGGTGTCGCGCATCTGAACCGCTCGCCGCTGGCGCGCAAGATCATCACGTTCAACCTCGTCGGCCTGATCCTGCTGGTCGCCGGGGTGCTCTACCTCAACCCGTTCCGTGACAGCCTGGTGATTCAGCATGAACGCGGACTGGTGGCGGAAAGCCGACTGATCGCGGACGGACTGGCCGTCCGGCTGGCGGCCGCGGGCGGCCCTGCCGAACTTGGCGCCACGCTCGACCAGATGGACCTGTCACCGGGGCTTGAGGTCTTTGTTTTCGATCCCACCGGGGCGCGCGTCGCGACTGCGGTCGGCAAGCCAGACCCCGGCGCCGAAGGCGTGCTCTCGCGGCCGCGCAGCACGGTGATGACCGATTTCCTCAACGCGGTCTGGGACGGCATCGCCCATCTGGTGGCAACCGGACCGGTGCCGGAAAAGGCGAGCTCCTCCGAGGACATCCTGCGCGGCCTGCTGCCTGCGGCAGGCGCGGGCCAGACCCAAGTCGAGACGGCGATGGACCCTGCGGGCCGCGCGATCTTCACCGTGGCAGTGCCGATCCGGCAGGCGGGCGGAACGATCGTCGGCGTGCTTGGCGTCGCCAGTGCCGCGGGCGAGATCGACCAGCTGGTGCGCAACGAGCGCGAGCAGGTGCTGCAGATGTTCGTGATCGCGATCCTCGTCTCGATCGGGCTCAGCCTCGTGCTGGCCTCCACCATCGCCAACCCGCTGTCCGACCTTGCCGCGGCGGCGGAATTGGGGCGTGACAAGAACGCGCGCAAGATGAGCCCCAGCCGTGTGCGCATCCCCGATCTTGCCGCCCGCCCGGACGAGATCGGCCGCCTGTCGGTGGCGATGCGCGGCATGGTTGCGGCACTTTACGACCGGATCGACGCCAACGAACAATTCGCCGCCGACGTGGCGCACGAGATCAAGAACCCGCTGGCCAGCCTGCGTTCGGCCGTCGCCTCGATGCGCATGACCAAGCGTGAGGACCACCGCGAAAAGCTGCTGGCGGTGATCGAGCATGACGTGCGGCGGCTCGACCGTCTGGTCAGCGACATCTCCAACGCCTCGCGGCTCGACAGCGAGCTGGTGAAGGAAGAGGAGGAAGAGTTCAACCTGCTCAAGACGATCTCCAACATCACCGAGCATCTGGGTCAGGAGGCGGCGGCAAAGAATGTGGATTTCATCACCGACCTGCCGCCCGAGCCGATCATCATACAGGGGCTGGAGGGGCGGCTGGCCTAGGTCTTCGTGAACCTGATCACCAACGCGATCTCGTTCTGCGAAGAGGGCGACGCCGTGCGCGTCTGGGCCCGAAAGCGCGAAAACCGGGTGCTGGTGGTGGTCGAGGATACCGGGCCGGGCATCCCCGAGCAGGCGCTGACCAAGGTGTTCAAGCGGTTCTATTCGGAACGCCCGCCGGGCCAGTTCGGCGACCATTCCGGTCTGGGCCTCGCCATCTCCAAGCAGATCGTCGAGGCGCATGGCGGGGTGATCTGGGCCGAGAACATCCGCCCGACCGACGCCGATCCGACCTCGGACCCGCTCGGCGCCCGCTTCGTCGTGGGTCTGCCGGTGTGAGTGGCGGGCCCGCAAACGACTTGCCGCCGGAAGAGACCATCCTGCATGCCTCCTGCGTTTCCCTCGATGGCAAGGGCGTGCTCATCATGGGCCGATCCGGCAGCGGCAAGTCGGCGCTTGCGCTGGCGCTGATGGCCTTCGGCGCGCGACTGGTGTCGGACGACCGGACCCATCTGCACGGCGAGGGCGAGGCGGTGATTGCGGAAGCACCCGCCACCCTGTCTGGGCTGATCGAGGCGCGCGGCCTTGGCATCCTGCGCGCCGATCCGGAGAGTTCAGCCATTGTCGTCGTTGCGGTGGACCTCGACCGACCCGAAACCGAGCGGTTGCCGCCGCATCGGCGGATCACGCTGCTCGGCCGCGAAATCGCTCTGGTTCACGGTCATGGCATCGCCTCTTTGCCTGCGATGCTGCTGCAGTATCTTCATGGGGGGCGTGCGGCGTGAAAAAGGCAACCTGATGCGACTGACGGCGGCCGGACATCGCGTGGTGCTGGTCACCGGCCCCTCGGGCGCCGGGCGGTCGACCGCGATCCACTGTTTCGAGGATCTGGGGTTCGAGGCGATCGACAACCTGCCGCTGTCGCTGGTGCCGCGCCTGCTGGAAGGGCCGCCGCTGCCGCGGCCGATCGCGCTGAGCATCGACGTGCGCAACCGCGATTTCAGCACTGCGGCGGCGATCGCACTGATCGACCGGCTGATCGCCGCGCCCGAGGTCGATTCGGAGGTGCTCTATCTGGACTGCGCGCCCATGGAACTGGAGCGGCGCTACGCCCAGACCCGGCGACGCCATCCGCTTTCCCCGGTCGAGCCCGCCGCCGAGGGAATCGGGCGCGAGATCGACCTGCTGGCCCCGGTGCGTTCCCGGGCGGACGTGCTGATCGACACCACGGAAATGTCGCCGCATGACCTGCGCACCGAGATCGGCCGCTGGTTCGACCGGGGCACCGGCCTGCGGCTTGCCGTTTCGGTGCTGTCGTTCTCCTTTCGCCGGGGTGTGCCGCGCGGCGCCGATCTGGTGTTCGACACACGCTTCCTGCGCAACCCGCACTGGGACGAGGCGCTGCGCGCCAAGGACGGGCGTTCGCCCGACGTGGCGGCGTTCGTCGAATCCGATGGCCGGTTCGCGGAATTCTTCCGGTTGCTCTGCGAGATGGTGCTCTTGATGCTTCCCGCGCAGGTCGAAGAGGGCAAGGCTCACCTTGCGATTGCATTCGGGTGTACCGGAGGGCAACACCGGTCGGTTGCCGTTGCGGAAAAACTCGCCGGGGTTCTTGCAGCGGCCGGATGGCAGGTATCTAAACGGCACTTGGAACTGGAACGCCGGGTCGGATGACGCCGGTTCAACGGCAAGGTGGCGAGGCGTGATCGGAATCGTGATCGTCGCACATGGCGGATTGGCGCGGGAATACCTCTCGGCGGTGGAGCATGTCGTGGGCAAACAACCCGGGATTCGGACCGTCGCCATCGAGGACGACCACGACCGGATCGCCAAGCAGCGCGAAATCTGCGAGGCGGCGGACGAGGTGGACGCGGGCTCGGGCGTGGTGGTGGTGACCGACATGTTCGGCGGCTCGCCGTCGAACCTCAGCCTGCGGGCCTGCGCGGCCTCGGACCGGCGCATCGTCTACGGAGCAAATCTGCCGATGCTGGTCAAGCTGGCCAAATCGCGCGACAAGACGGTGGTCGATGCAGTGGCCTGCGCGCTCGAAGCCGGGCGCAAGTACATCAACAGCATCGACCTTGGCTCGGGGCAGGAAACCTGATGACAGACAGGGTGTTGCGCATCATCAACGAAAAGGGCCTGCATGCCCGCGCTTCGGCGAAGTTCGTCGAGGTGGTGGAGGCGCATGACGCCGCCGCACAGGTCAGCCGCGACGGGATGACCGTGTCGGGCGATTCCATCATGGGGCTTTTGATGTTGGCAGCGTCGCGCGGAACCTCTATTGAAGTGCGGACCAGCGGGGCCGAGGCCGACAAGCTGGCCGATGCGCTCCAGGCGCTTCTGGCGGATCGGTTCGGCGAGGAATTCTGACGCGGGCGCTGCAGCGCCTTTGGGGACCGTTTGCCGGTGAACGACCACACTGCACAACCTTCGCGCTTTGTCGGCGACCCCGACTACAAACCGTATGACAAGCGGCGGCTGTCCTATGGCGGCACGTTCACCGACCCCTGGAAGGCCAACTCCATCCGCGCGCTGGAGTGGATGACGGGCAAGCTGACCCTTCTGCGGCTGATCCGCCGGTTCGAGGCGCAAGGCCCCGCCCGCGGCCCGGAGTTCTGGGAGCGCGTGCTGCGGGTGATGCGGATCGACTTGCAGACGCCGCCCGAACAGATTGCCCGCATTCCGAAAACCGGCCCGGTGGTGGTGGTGGCCAACCACCCGCACGGGCTGGTCGACGGGCTGGTGATGGGCCGCATGGTCGGACTGGTGCGGCCGGATTTCAAGATCCTGACCCGCTCGCTGCTGACCGGCATCGAAGAGATCTCCTACAACATGGTGCCGGTGCCCTTCCCGCATGAGGATGGCGCGCTGGAAAAAGGCCTGGAGATGCGCCGCATCGCGATGGACCATCTGCGCGACGGCGGCGTGGTGATCCTGTTCCCCTCCGGTGCGGTGGCGACCTCGGAAACCTGGTTCGGCCCGGCGGTCGAGGCGGAATGGAATCCGTTTACCGCGAAGATGATCCTGAAGAGCAACGCGGTGGTGCTGCCGATCCACTTCCGCGGCCAGAACTCGCGCTGGTACCAGATCGCGAACAAGCTTTCGCCCACCGTGCGGCAGGGGTTGTTGCTGCATGAGGTCGCCTATGCGCTGAACAAGCCGCAGGCCCCGATCATCGGCGCGCCGATCGGGCGTGACGAGATCGCGAAATGGTCGGGCAATCCGCGCGGCTTCATGGCCTGGCTGCGCGAAACGACGCTGGCGCTGGGCGACGGCTGAGCCGTTACAGGAACATCACTTGAGGGGACCGGGGCGCGGTGGCATGGTCGGGCGAGCGCCGGCCCCCAAGGCGTTGTGGGGTTGATCCCGTTGCGCTCGGGGGTGCATAAGCGGCGATCCGCATCCGAAAAGACCCAGCCATGACCCGCGCCGACCCGAACCTGCCGATCCTGACCCCGACCCATCCCGCGCCCGAGTCGTTTTCCACCGCCAGCGCGGCCGTCGACCGGCTGCAATCGCTCTATGACGAGGCGACCGGGTTCCTGGTCCAGCGGTTCTCGGCCGCGGTCACCGAGGGCCGCCCACCCGCCCGCTTTCGCGCCTTCTACCCCGAGATCCGGTTGAGCGTGACCAGTTTCGTGAAGGCCGACAGCCGGTTGAGCTTTGGCCACGTCACCCAGCCGGGCACCTATTCGACGACCGTCACCCGGCCCGACCTGTTCCGCAACTATCTGGAACAGCAGATCGACCTCTTGTTGAAAAGCCACGGCGTGCCGGTGACGATCGGCATTTCCACCACGCCGATCCCGGTGCATTTCGCAGTGGCGGGCCACCCCGATGTGAACGTCCCGCAAGAGGGCGTGCTCGACTTTTCGCTGCGCGACATCTTCGACGTGCCGGACCTCTCGACCACCAACGATGACATCGTCAACGGGGCGCGCCTGACCCATGCCGACGGGTCGTCGCCGCTGGCGCCGTTCACCGCGCAGCGGGTGGATTATTCGCTCGCCCGGCTGAGCCACTATACCGCGACCGATGCCGAGCATTTTCAGAACCACGTCCTGTTCACCAACTACCAGTTCTATGTCGATGAGTTCGAGGCCTACGCCCGCGCGGCGCTGGCCGATCCGGCCAGCGGCTACACCGCCTTCGTGGCCCCCGGCAACGCCCAGATCGTGACCGCGGATGAGCTTCTGACGGCCTCCGGCAAGACGCCGCAGATGCCCGCCTACCACCTGAAACGGCCGGGCGGGCAGGGCATCACGCTGGTCAACATCGGGGTGGGGCCGTCGAACGCCAAGACCGCCACCGACCACATCGCGGTGCTGCGGCCCCATGCCTGGCTGATGGTCGGCCACTGCGCCGGGCTGCGCAACAGCCAGAGCCTGGGCGATTTCGTGCTCGCCCATGCCTATCTGCGCGAGGATCATGTCCTGGACGCCGATCTGCCGGTCTGGGTACCGATCCCGGCGCTGGCCGAGATTCAGATCGCCTTGCAGGACGCGGTGCAGGAGGTCACGCAGTTGGAAGGCTACGAGTTGAAGCGCATCATGCGCACCGGTACCGTGGCCACCATCGACAACCGCAACTGGGAGCTTCGTGACCAGTCCGGCCCGGTGCACCGGCTCAGCCTGTCGCGCGCCATCGCGCTCGACATGGAGTCCGCCACCATCGCCGCGAACGGCTTCCGGTTCCGGGTGCCCTACGGCACGCTGCTGTGTGTTTCCGACAAGCCGCTGCATGGCGAGTTGAAGTTGCCGGGCATGGCGACCGAGTTCTACCGGACCCAGGTCGCGCGGCATTTGCAGATCGGCGTGCGGGCGATGGAGCGGCTGCGCGACATGCCGCTGGAACGCATCCACAGCCGCAAGCTGCGCAGCTTTGAGGAAACCGCCTTCCTCTAGGGGGCAGTTTCGCGCGGAATCAGCCGAAATCGCTTGATTTGCGCGGCAAAAACCTGTGTAGCGGGGCCATTCGCCCGATGGGGCAGGCAAAGACCTCGCAACAAGCGAGGCAGGATCCGAGGAAACAGAGATGTCCAAACCGATGACCAAGACCCAGCTTGTGGCCGCGATTGCCGAAGCGACGGGTTCCGACAAGAAATCCGCCAGTGCAACGCTGGACGCCATCGCCGAAATCGTCACCCGCGAAGTGGTTGCCGGCGGCACCGTGACGCTGCCCGGCGTTGGCAAGATCACCTGCCGCGCCCGCCCGGAACGCCAGGTCCGCAACCCGGCCACCGGCGAGCAGATCAGCAAGCCGGCCGACAAGGTGGTGAAGATCGCCGTTGCCAAGGCGCTGAAAGACAGCGTGAACGGCTAGGCCGATCGGCTTGCGCCCGCGGCTCCGGGCCGTGTAGGGTCGCCTTCCGGCGGCCCTTTTCGTTTGGCCCGCGACCCTCCGGAGGACGGCATGGACCTGCGCGCAATCGGAATGGGGCTGGCCTTTGCCTTCATGTGGTCCTCGGCGTTCACTTCGGGGCACATGATCGTCGCCGCGGCGCCGCCGCTTTACGCGCTGGCAATCCGGTTCCTGATCGCCGGGATGATCGGGGTGTCGATTGCCGCGGCGTCGGGGCAGAAGATCAACCTGACCCCGCTGCAATGGCGCGCCACGTTCCTGTTCGGCCTGTGCCAGAACGCGCTTTACCTCGGCCTTTATTTCGTGGCGATGCAGACCGTTGATGCCTCGCTGGCCTCGATCATCGCCTCGACCATGCCGCTGGTGGTGGCGCTTGCGGGCTGGTTCTGGTTCGGCGAGCGGGTGAAGCCGCTCGGGGTGGCCGGGCTGGTGGCGGGGTTCATCGGGGTCACGGTGATCATGGCCTCGCGGCTGTCGGGCGGCGGCCTCGGGCACGGGGTGATCCTGTGCGGTCTGGGCGTGCTGGCGCTGGCCTTCGCCACGCTGACGGTGCGGGGCGCGTCCTCGGGCGGCAACCTGCTGATGATCGTCGGCTTGCAGATGTTCGTCGGCGCCGCCGTGCTGGGTGTCACCGCCGTGGCGACCGAGGTCTGGGTGGTGCACTGGAGCCTGCAACTGGTGCTGGCCTTCGTCTACACCACGCTGGTGCCGGGGCTGCTGGCGACCTGGGTCTGGTTCAAGCTGGTCAACCGCATCGGCGCGGTGCGGGCGGCGACGTTCCACTTCCTGAACCCGTTCTTCGGCGTTCTGGTCGCTTCGGTGATGCTGCACGAAAAGCTCGGCCCGACCGACCTGCTGGGCGTCGCCATCATCGCGGGCGGCATCCTTGCGGTGCAGGTGTCAAAACAGGCACCAAGACCAGCTCTGCGCTGACAGCTTCGTGACACACGCATCCGTCACGCGGGTTCGCGCGTAGCCATGTCATACCGGGGGCATCCCGTTCCCTGAGTGAGCGCATGACCCTGATCCTTGCCTTTGCCGCCGGCTTGCTGACCCTGATCAATCCCTGCGTGCTGCCGGTGCTGCCGCTGGTGCTGGCCGCGTCGTTGCAGGCCAGCCGCCTTGGCCCGCTGGCGCTTGCGGCGGGGCTGAGTGCGGCCTTCGTCACGGTGGGCCTGACGCTGGGCCTTGCCGGGGCGGCGCTGGGGCTGACGGATGAGGCGGTCGCTCAGGCGGGGGCGCTGGCGCTGACGGGCTTCGGGCTGCTGCTTGTGATCCCCGCCGCCAATCGCGGCTTTGCCTTCGCTACCACCGGGATCGGCAGCCGCGCCGACCGCGGCATCGACCGCATCGGGCCGGGTGGCGCCGGGCGGCAGTTCCTCGGCGGCCTGCTGCTGGGCGCGGTGTGGAGCCCCTGCGTCGGCCCGACGCTGGGCGGGGCGCTGGCGCTGGCCGCGCAGGGCCGCGACCTGCTGGCCGCCGGGGCGACGATGGCGGCCTTCGCGCTGGGCGTGTCGAGCGTGATCCTTGCGCTGGGCTACGGCGCCCGCGCCGCGATCCGGCGCCATCAGAGCTGGCTGCGGGCGCTGGCCGGGCGGGCGAAGCCGATCACCGGCCTGGTGTTCCTCACCGTCGGGGTGGTGCTGCTGACCGGCCTGCACCACCGGGCCGAGGCCTGGCTGATTTCCGTCCTGCCCGCCTGGCTGCAGGATCTTTCCGTTGCGATATGATCAAGGAGACGAGCAATGAACAGACGCGACTTCCTGACCCTGACCGCCGCCGTGACACTGGTCGCGCCGTTGTCGGCGGTGCGCGCGCGTGCCGCGGCGCCGGTGCCTTTCAGGCCGGGGCTGGTGCAGGACGAACTGGCCCAGGGCAAGACCGCCTTCGTCGCCTTCCACGCGACCTGGTGCGGCACCTGCGCCGCGCAGACGCGGGTGATGGACAAGCTGCGCGCGGCGAACCCGGCCTATGGTCTGGCGATCAGCTTCGTCGTGGTCGACTGGGACAGCTACCGCGATGACGCCTTCACCAAGGGGCTGAAGGTCACCGACCGCGCCACGCTTGTGGTCCTCAAGGGCGACAAGGAGCTTGGCCGCCTGAACTGGGAAACCGGCGAGGCGAAGATCAAGGCGCTGATGGATATCGCGCTGACGGCCGCGACGGCCTGACCCGGTTCAGCCGATCCGGCCGCGCTGGCCGCCGGTCTGGCCCCGGTCGAGCAGCAGGTGGTCGAGGATGACGCAGGCCATCATCGCCTCGCCCACCGGCACGGCGCGGATGCCCACGCAGGGGTCGTGGCGGCCCTTGGTGACCACCTCGGCCTCTTGCCCGCTGACGGTGATCGAGCGGCGCGGGGTCAGGATGGAAGACGTGGGTTTCACCGCGAAGCGCACCACCACATCCTGCCCGGACGAGATGCCGCCAAGGATGCCGCCCGCGTGGTTGGTGAGGAACCGGGGGCCGTCGGGGCCCATCTCGATCTCGTCGGCGTTGTCCACGCCCGTCAGGGCGGCGGCACCCATGCCCTCGCCGATCTCGACCCCCTTCACGGCGTTGATCGACATCATCGCGGCGGCAAGGTCCGAATCGAGCTTGCCGTAGATCGGCGCGCCGAGGCCCGCGGGCACGCCCGAGGCCACCACCTCGACCACCGCGCCGACCGAGTTGCCGGATTTGCGCAGGTCGTCGAGATATGCCGCCCAGTCGGCGGCGGCATTGGCATCGGGCGCCCAGAACGGGTTGCGCTCGATCTCGGCGGCGTCAAAGCGGCTACGGTCGATGATGTGGCGGCCCATCTGCACCATGTAGCCGGTGATCTTCACCTGTGGCGCCAGCACGGCCAGCGCGGCCCGCGCGACGCCCCCCGCCGCCACCCGCGCCGCCGTTTCGCGCGCCGAGGACCGGCCGCCGCCGCGCGGATCGCGGATGCCGTATTTCTGCCAGTAGGTGATGTCGGCATGGCCGGGGCGAAATTTCTGCGCGATGTCGCCGTAGTCATTCGACCGCTGGTCGGTATTCTCGATCATCAACTGAATCGGCGTGCCGGTCGTGCGCCCCTCGTAGGTGCCCGACAGGATGCGCACCGCATCGTCTTCACGCCGCTGGGTGGTGTATCTGTTCTGCCCCGGCTTGCGGCGATCGAGCCAGGGCTGGATGTCGGCCTCGCTCAACGCCACGCCGGGCGGGCAGCCATCCACCGTGCAGCCAAGTGCCGGCCCGTGGCTTTCGCCCCAGGTGGTGACGCGGAACAAGTGGCCGAAGGTGTTCAGGCTCATGGGCGGGCTCCTTTGCCCTCGCGGTCTAGCGGGGGCAGGGGGTTGCCTCAAGAGGTTTCCCTTGCGCAGCCGATCGGCCGCGCTATGTTCCCCCTCACCTCGGGGTGCTCGCAAGGGCTGAGATGTCGCAAGACGAACCCGTCGAACCTGAACCGGTTAAGACCGGCGGAGGGAAGGTAGAGGATCAGCCTCCAACCCGACCCCGCCCGTCGCATTTGGAGGATGACATGAAGGTTTCCCTGATTGCTGCGGGTCTCATCGCTCTGGGCACGCTTGCCCAGGCCGAGACTCCGACGTTGACGATCTACACCTACGACAGTTTCATCGCCGACTGGGGCCCCGGCCCGGCGGTGAAGAAGGCGTTCGAGCCGATCTGCCACTGCACGCTGAACTTCGTCGGCACCGGCGACGGCGCGGCGCTGCTGTCGCGCATCAAGCTGGAGGGCGCCCATACCAAGGCCGACGTGGTGCTTGGCCTCGACACCAGCCTGACGGCGGATGCCGCGGCGACCGGCCTCTTCGCGCCGCATGGCGTGCTGCCGAAGCTTGACCTGCCGGTGGCCTGGACCGATCCGACCTTCGTGCCCTTCGACTGGGGCTGGTTCGCCTTCGTCTATGACAAGACCAAGGTGCCGACCCCGCCGACCAGCTTCACCGAACTGGCGAAGACCAACCTGAAAGTGGTGATCGAGGATCCGCGGTCGTCCACCCCCGGCCTCGGCCTCTTGTACTGGGTGAAGGACGCCTACGGCGACAAGGCGGGTGAGGTCTGGAAGAGCCTCGCGCACAACATCCTGACCGTGACGCCCTCGTGGGACGAGGCCTATGGCATGTTCACCAAGGGCGAGGCCGACATGGTGCTGTCCTACACCACCTCGCCGGCCTACCACCTGATCGAGGAGAAGGACGCGACCAAGGCCGCCGCCCCCTTCACCGAGGGGCATTACATGCAGGTCGAGGTGGCGGCCAAGCTGACGGGCTCGCCCAATCAGGCGCTGGCGGATCAGTTCCTGGCCTTCATGCTGACCGATGCGTTCCAGTCGGTGATCCCGGAAACCAACTGGATGTATCCGGCGATCACGCCGAAGGACGGGCTGCCCGCCGGGTTCGACACGCTGATCACCCCGGCGAAGTCGCTGCTCTACCCGGCGGACGAGGCGAAGACCCTGCGCGATGGCGCGCTGGCCGAATGGCAGTCCGCGCTCAGCAAGTGACGCAATGGGCGGGGGGCGCGGTTGCCGCGCTTCTTGGCCTCTTGACCCTCGGCACGCTCGCCGCCGTGGCGCTGCGGGCCGGGGGCGGCGTCATGCTGTCGGCCGCCGACCTTGGGGCGCTGCGCTTCACGCTGGAACAGGCGGCGCTGTCGGCGGCGCTGTCGGTCGGGCTGGCGGTGCCGGTGGCGCGCGGCCTGGCGCGGCGGCGGTTCCCCGGCCGTCGGCTTCTGGTCACGCTGATGGGGGCGCCGTTCCTGCTGCCGGTGATCGTCGCGGTGTTCGGCCTGCTGGCGCTGTTCGGGCGGCACGGCCTGCTGAACCTCGCACTGGCGGTTCTGGGCCTGCCGCAGGTCACGATCTACGGTTTTCATGGCGTGGTGCTGGCGCATGTCTTCTTCAACCTGCCGCTGGCGGTCCGGCTGCTGATGCAAGGCTGGCGGGCGATTCCCGCCGAACGCTTCCGCCTTGCCGCCGCGCTCGGCTTCACCCCCACCGACGTCGCGCGGCTGATCGAGCGGCCGATGCTGCGCGCCGTGCTTCCGGGCGCCACGCTGGCGATCTTCCTCGTCTGCCTCAGCAGCTTCGCGGTGGCGCTGACACTGGGCGGCGGCCCGGCGGCAACGACGGTGGAACTGGCGATCTACCAGGCGTTCCGGTTTGACTTCAACCTTGGCCGCGCCGCGCTGCTGGCCACGGCCCAGTTCGTGCTCTGCGGCGCCGCGACGCTGATCGCCTTGCGTGTCGGCCTGCCCGCCACCGAGGCGCCCGGCCTCGACCGCCCGGTAGAGCGGTGGGATGCCGGAAGCCGCCTTCTGCGCCTGCAGGACGCCACCCTGATCACGCTCGCCGCCCTGTTCCTGCTGGTCCCGCTCGCCCTCGTGGTGGCGGACGGAGTGCCGGGGGTCTTCGCGCTGCCCGCCCCGGTCTGGGTTTCGGCGCTGCGCTCGCTTGCTGTCGCGCTGGCCTCGGCGGCGCTTTGCGGCGGCATGGCGCTGGTGCTGGCACTGGCCCGCACCGCCAGCGGAAGGGCGGTCTTCGATCTGGCGGGGATGCTGCCGCTGGTCGCCTCGCCGCTGGTGCTGGGCACCGGGCTCTTTCTGCTGATCAACCCGGTCGCCGATCCGGCGGCGTTGGCGCTGCCGGTGACGGCGCTGGTCAACGCCACGATGGCGCTGCCGTTCGCGCTCAGGGCGCTGCAACCGGCGCTGAACCGGATCGAGGCGACCTACGGGCGGCTGGCCGACAGCCTTGGCCTGACCGGATGGGCGCGGCTGCGACTGCTGATCCTGCCGCGGCTGCGCGGCCCGCTGGGGTTCGCGCTCGGGCTGGCGGCGGCGCTCTCGATGGGCGATCTCGGCGTCATCGCGATCTTCTCCGGGCCCGGGGGCGCGACGCTGCCCTTGCAGGTCTACCGCCTGATGGGCGCCTATCGCATGGCGCAGGCCTCCGGTGCGGCGCTTCTGCTGCTGGGGCTCAGCCTCGGCCTGTTCTGGCTGTTCGACCGCGGAGGGCGCGCCGATGCTGACGCTTGAGGGGTTGCGCATCGCGCTTCCCGGTTTCACCCTCACGGCCAACCTGACGGTGCCCGAAGGCGCCCGCGTCGCGGTCATCGGCCCCTCGGGCGCGGGAAAGTCGACGCTGCTGGCCGCCATCGCCGGGTTTCAGCCGCTGGCCGCCGGGCGCATCCTGTGGGCCGGGCGCGACCTTGCCCCGCTCGCTCCCGGCCAACGGCCGATCAGCATCCTGTTTCAGGACAACAATCTCTTTCCGCACCTCACCGCCGAACAGAACGTCGGCCTCGGCCTTCGCCCCGATCTGCGATTGTCCGGGGCCGAGCGGGATCGGGTCGCCACCGCGCTCGGCCGGGTCGGCCTTGCCGGGTTCGCGGCCCGCAAGCCGGGGGCGCTGTCCGGGGGCCAGCAAAGCCGCGTTGCGCTTGCGCGCGTCCTGCTGCGTGCCCGGCCTCTGCTGCTGCTGGATGAGCCGTTTTCGGCGCTCGGCCCGGCGCTAAAGGCCGAGATGCTTGCGCTGGTGCGCGAGATTGCCACCGAAAGCGGCGCAACGCTGCTGATGGTCACCCATGACCCGCGCGATGCCGAGCGGATCGCCGAACAGACCATCCTCGTCGCCGAGGGCCGTGCCGCGCCGCCCCGGCCCACCGCCGCGCTTCTTGCCGATCCGCCACAAGCCCTGCGCGACTACCTCGGCACATGAAAACGCGCCCCGTGGGGCGCGCTTTCCGATTTCTTCTTGGCGCCAATACTCCGGGGGTGTGGGGGCAGAGCCCCCGCCCCGTCCTCAGGCCGTCTTCTTGCCCTTGACGCCCGCCCAGATGCGCTTGTTGGTCAGATAGAGCAGCGCCGACAGCAGGATCAGGAAGAACACCCCGTCAAAGCCCGCGTGCTTGCGCGCCATCATGTGCGGCTCGGCCGCCCACATCAGGAAGGCCGCCACGTCTTCCGACATGTGCTTGACGTCGTTGGGTGAACCATCGGCGAAGGTCACCTGACCGTCCGACAGCGGCGGCGGCATCTGGATCCAGCCACCGGGGAAGACCTTGTTCTCGTAGACGGTATTGCCGGCCACGTCCTTGGTCTGGCCGGTGAACCCGTTCAGGATCGCCACGATGTACTGCGGCCCGCCGATGCCGTGGATGAACTGGTTGATCCCCAGCTTGTAGGGCCCGTGGAACGCTGCCCGCGCCTTCGCCATCACGCTCAGGTCGGGGGCATGCATCATGTTGTTGGCCGGGAAGTGATCCGCGGGGATCAGCTTGCGCGGCTGCCCGGTCGCCGGGTCCATCAGTTGCGGGTTCGACGCGGTGTCGGTCACCGAGAAGGCCGCGGCATAGGCCTTGACCTGATCGGCGGGCAGGTGCGGCCCGCCCTCGTCGGCAAGGGTGCGGATCGCGACAAGGTCCATGCCGTGGCAGGTGGAACAGACCTCGGTGTAGATCTGCAGGCCGCGCTGCAACTGGTGCTCGTCGAAGGTGCCGAACGGGCCGTCGAACGAGAACGGCACATCGGCGATGTTCGGCTCGGCTTCCTGCGCCATGACGCTGCTGCCGGCGCCGATCGCCAGTGCCGCAAGCGCCGAGAAGGTAAGTTTCCGGATCATCTCAAGCGGTCCTTTCTCTCACTCGGCCGGGTGGGCGCCGGAGCCCTGGCCATAGTGCGCATTGAAGTCTTCCTCGATCGTCGCGGGCACCCGGTCCGGTTTCTCGATCACGCCCAGAAGCGGCAGGATGACCAGGAAGTAGCCGAACCAGTAGGTCGAGGCGATCAGCGAGATCCACCCGATCAGCGCGGTCGGGAACTGCGAGCCGCACCACATCAGCACAAGGAAATCGAAGCAGAGCAGCGCGAACCACCACTTGAACATCGGGCGGTACTTGCCCGAGCGGATCGACGAGGTGTCGAGCCAGGGCGCCAGCGCCATCACCGCGATCGCACCGAACATCGCCAGCACGCCGAAGAACTTGGCGTCGATCAGCCCGAAGGTGACGAAGTGGGCCAGTTGCACGATCCAGACGTCCTGCGTGAAGGCGCGCAGGATCGCGTAGAACGGCAGGAAGTACCATTCCGGCTCGATGCTCGGCGGGGTCTTCAGCGAATCCGCCATGATGTAGTTGTCGGGCGAGCCGAAGTAGTTCGGCATGAAGGCGACGACCGCGAAGAAGATCGTCATGATCACGGCCAGCGCGAACAGGTCTTTCAGCACGAAGTAGGGCCAGAACGGCACGGTATCCCTGTCGGCCTCGGCTTTCGTGGTGCGGCGCACTTCAACGCCCGTGGGGTTGTTGTTGCCAGTGGTGTGGAAGGCCCAGATGTGCACCGCAACCAGCGCCGCGATGACGAAGGGCAGCAGGTAGTGCAGCGAGAAGAAGCGGTTCAGCGTGGCGTTGTCCACCGCCGGCCCGCCCAGCAGCCATTCCTGGATCGACGGCCCGATGCCGGGGATCGCACCAAAGAGGCCGGTGATCACCGTGGCGCCCCAGAACGACATCTGGCCCCAGGGCAGCACATAGCCCATGAAGGCGGTCGCCATCATCGCCAGGTAGATCAGCATGCCGATGATCCAGGTCACCTCGCGCGGGGCCTTGTAGCTGCCGTAGTAGAGGCCGCGGAAGATGTGCAGATAGACCGCGATGAAGAACAGCGTGCCGCCGTTCATGTGCATGTAGCGGATCATGTAGCCGCCGTTCACGTCGCGCATGATGTGCTCGACCGAGGCGAAGGCCAGCCCGGTGTTGGGCGTGTAGTGCATCGCCAGCACGATGCCGGTGGCGATCTGCAGGACGAGGCAGAACGTCAGCACGATGCCCCAGATCCACATCCAGTTCAGGTTCTTCGGCGTCGGGATCATGATCGTGTCATAAAGCAGACCAACGATCGGCAGACGCTTGTGCAGCCACTTCTCGATCCCGGATTTCGGTTCGTAGTGGTCGTGAGGAATTCCAGCCATCGGAGTCTCCCTTAGCCGATCTTGATCGTTTTGTCGTCAGTGAACGCGTTGACCGGAATGTCCATGTTGCGCGGGGCCGGGCCTTTGCGGATGCGTCCCGCGGTATCGTATTGCGAGCCGTGGCAGGGGCAGAACCAGCCGTCGAACTCGCCCGCGTTGTTGCCCAGCGGCACGCAGCCGAGGTGGGTGCAGATGCCGACCATGACCAGCCACTTGCCCTCCTTGTCGAGCGTGCGGTTCTCGTCGGTCGCGGGCGCGGTGTCAGCCAGGTTCCTGTTCTCGGCCTTCTGGTCGGGCAGATCCGACAGTTTCACGGCGCGACCTTCCTCGATCTCCTTGGCGGTGCGGTGCCGGATGAAGATCGGCTTGCCCTGCCATTTCACGGTGATCTGGGTGCCCTCGGTGACGCCCGACACATCGACCTCGACCGACGCCATCGCGGCGACGTCGGCCGAGGGGTTCATCTGGTTGACCAGCGGCCAGATCGCGGCCCCGGCCGTGACGGCCCCGGCCCCGGCGGTCGCGTAGTACAGGAAGTCCCTGCGGGTTGCCTGGTTGTCTTCTGCGTGAGACACGAACCTTCTCCCTTCCGTGGCCGATGGTTCGGCCAGTGCATAGCTTTACCGCCGCGTGGCCGCGATGGTCCCTGCCGGTAATTAGCGCCCTCCTTTGCCCCCGTCCAGCGGACAATCGGGCGCAGGTTCAAGGGGATCGCGGCAGAAAATTTCGCGGACCCGCCTCAGGGCAGCGCGCACGGCACTGCGCGCGGCTGAATCCTGGTCGCAAAGCCGGGGAGGAACAGCCCGCCCGTGCCGCTGACCCCGGGTGCGGCCCGCCGATGAAGCCCGGTGGCGGGGGCGCCGAAGCCCCGGCGCGCAGCCGGACCCGGTAGCGCCGACACTGGGGTTGAGCGCATTCGGCCCCGGCGAGGTGATGTTCATCGCCAAGTGCGCCCCGGCCGTCAGGACGCCGGGCCGGGGCAGCGTCACGCCGGAACCGTGGCCTTCATGCTGTCACGCTCGGCAAAGCCCGCGTACCAGGTGGCGAGCGCGGGGCGCCCGGCGCGCCAGTCGCGATCGCCATGCCGGAAGTCGAGGTAGCCCAGCGCGCAAGCCACCGCGACCTGCCCCATGTCGAGCGGCCCCGACAGGTGGCTGATCCAGCGCGCCTCCAGCGCGTCGAGCGCGCGGGCGATCTTGTGCCACTGGCCGTCGAGCCAGGCGGGCGACCGGCTTTCGGCGGCGCGCACCGCCGTTTCGTAGCGCATCAGCACCGCCGCATCGAGGATGCCGTCGCCCGTCGCCTCCAGCGTCAGGGTGTCCCAGAGCCGGGGCGCGGCCGGATAAAGCCTGCCGCCCGCGCGGTCGTCGAGGAAGCGACAGATCACCCGGCTGTCATAGAGCGCCGGCCCCTCGTCGCGTTCCAGCGCCGGGATCTTGCCCAGCGGGTTCTGCGCCACCGGCATCGAGCCGGGATCCAGCGGGGTGCCCGCCGCCGTGACCATCGTCACGTCACCCTCCTGCCCGGTTTCCTTCAGCAGGATCAGCACTTTGCGGGCAAAGGGCGAGGTCTGGGACTGGTAAAGGCGCATCGGCGGTTCCTTTCGCGCGGGTTTGCGCGAAGGTAGGACGTGGCGGGCGGGCTGTCCACATGGCAGGCGAGGGGCTGTCTGCCCCTCTGCCCGCCCACGGGGGCGGGCGTTCTTCGCTGAAACGCCCCACAGAGGCGTTTCCGGGCGCTCATCACCCCCGAGGATATTTCAGGACCGAAAGGGAGGGGGCGCCCGTCAGGCGTCGCGCATCATCGCGGCGAGCCGGGCGGCCTCGGGCGACAGGGCGGCGGCTTCCACCCCGTCGGCGGCGCCGAGACGGGCGGCTTCGGGTTTGTTCTGGCCGAACTTCCAGGTGCCCTGCACGTCGTCCACGATCAGCCGACAGGGCACGATCATCCGCATCATGCGCTCCATCGCGCCGGGGCTCATCTTGGCGCTGGTCCAGGGTGTCTTGGGCGCCAGCAGCGCCTCGAAATGGTCCGACAGGCGGTCGAGCAGGGGGCGGAGCGTGTCTTCGGGCAGCAGTTCCAGCCGCCCGCGCAGGTGGACGGCGACGTAGTTCCACGTTGGCACCTGATCGGTGAGGCCGTACCAGTCGGGCGAGATGTAGCCTTCAGGCCCGGTCACGGACAGCACGGCGGGCTGCGGCGCGGCGATCAGCGGCACGATCGGATTGGAGCGGACGAGGTGCAGTTCGACGCTGCCGCCATCCTCGGCGATCAGGAAGGGGATGTGCGACAGGAGCGGCCCGGCCGGGGCGTTCACCGCCAGCGTGGCAAAGCCGCGGCTGCGGGCGAAGGCAAGGTTCACCTCGGCGGGGGTCTGGCGGAAAGCGGGGTTGGGGTGCATGGCGTCCTCAGGCGAAAAGCTGGGCGGCGTCGTGGCCGGTGATCCGCGCGGTGACGATCCGGCCCTCCGGCTGGTCGACGGCAAAGCGCACCTCGGTGAAGGCTTCGGTGCGGCCCATGCGGGGGCGTTCGGTCAGGATGCGGTGGGTCGTGCCACGCTCGGCGGCGAGGTGGCGCAAAAGCGCGGCCTCGCCCGCCGCGCGCAGGCGGGCGGCGCGGTCGCGGATCGCCGGGCCGGGGACGGCGGGCATCCGCGCCGCCGGGGTGCCCTTGCGGGCCGAGTAGGGGAAGACGTGCAGGAAGGTCAGGCCGCAGTCTTCGACCAGCTTCAGCGATTGCTCGAAATGCGCCTCGGTTTCGGTCGGGAAGCCCGCGATGATGTCGGCGCCGAACACGATGCCGGGGCGCAGGGCCCGCGCCTCTTCGCAAAAGCGGATCGCGTCGTCGCGCAGGTGGCGGCGCTTCATCCGTTTCAGGATCAGGTCGTCGCCGTGTTGCAGGCTCAGGTGCAGGTGCGGCATCAGGCGCGGCTCGGTGGCGATCGCCTGCATCAGCGCCTCATCCGCCTCGATCGAATCGATCGAACTGATGCGCAGGCGCGCAAGGTCGGGCACCAGCCGCAGGATGCGGCCCACCAGATCGCCCAGACGCGGCGTGGCGGGCAGGTCGGCGCCCCAGGAGGTGAGGTCCACCCCGGTCAGCACGACCTCCTGAAACCCCTTGTCGACCAGCCGCTTGATCTGTTCGACCACGACCCCGGCGGGGACGGAGCGGGAATTGCCGCGGCCGTAGGGGATGATGCAGAAGGTGCAGCGGTGGTCGCAGCCGTTCTGCACCTGCACATAAGCGCGATGGCGGCCGAAGCCGTCGATCAGGTGACCCGCGGTTTCGGTGACCGACATGATGTCGTTCACCTGCACACGCTCGGTGGCGCCGATCAGGTCGGGCACCTTCAGCGCGGCCCAGGTCGCGGGTTGCATCTTCTCGGTATTGCCGATCACGCGGCTGACCTCGGGCATCTGCGCGAAGGTGTCAGGTTCGGTCTGCGCGGCGCAGCCGGTGACCACCAGCGTCGCGTCGGGGTGTTCGCGGCGCAGGCGGCGGATCTCCTGCTTGGCCTTGCGCACGGCCTCGGCGGTGACCGCGCAGGTGTTCACCACCACGAGGTTGTCGATGCCTGCGGACAGTTCCCGCATCGCCTCGGATTCGTAGGCGTTCAGGCGGCAGCCCAGCGTGGCGAACACCGGCGCGGTCATGCCAGCGCCATCAGGGCGGGGTCGAGCACGCCGGAAAACACCGTGGCGGTGGGTCCGGTCAGCCAGACGCCATCCTCGCGCCAGTCCACCAGCAGGGTGCCGCCGTCCACATCCACACTGACGCGGTGCCCGGTCAGGCCGCGCCGGGCGGCAGCCACGGCGGTGGCGCAGGTGCCCGAGCCGCAGGCCAGCGTGATGCCCGCGCCACGTTCCCACACCCGCATCCGCAGGCGGTCGGGGCCAATGACGCTGGCGAATTCCACATTGGTGCGCTGGGGGAACAGCGCGTCATGCTCCAGCGCCGGACCACGACCGGCCACATCCACCGCCCCGGCATCCGGCACGAAGAAGATGCAATGCGGGTTGCCCATCCCGACCGCCACCGGATCGCCCGGCAGCGGCAGGTGCAGCGTATCGGCCGCCTGCGCCAGCGGCACCTCGGCCCAGTCGAATTGCGGTTGCCCCATGTTCACCGCAATCAGGCCGCCGCCCGCGTCCTCGGCCACCAGCAGCCCGCGCTCGGTGCGCAGGGTCAGGCGGGCCTTGCCGGTTTCAGCCATCAACAGCCGCGCCACGCAACGGGTGGCATTGCCGCAGGCCCCCGCGGTGGAGCCGTCGGCGTTCCAGAACATCAGCCGCGCATCCGCCTCGGCGTCGGTGTCGATCGTCACCAGCTGGTCGAAGCCCACGCCCCGGTGCCGGTCACCCACGGTGCGGGCCAGCGCTGGCGTGACATGCGCTGCCCGCCCCCGCTGGTCGATGACCACGAAGTCGTTGCCCGCGCCGTGCATTTTCAGGAACGGCAGGCCGACAGGGATACGCGCGTTTTCCACGCCCGGCATATACGGCCGCGAGGCGCCGGAATCCAGCGGCCCCGGATTGTCTGCAGCGATTGTGCGAAGTTTCCGCTTGAACCCGCAGGGGGAGGGGTCTAACAGGCCGCCGGTGGGGCCGTTAGCTCAGTTGGTAGAGCAGCTGACTCTTAATCAGCGTGTCGCAGGTTCGAACCCCGCACGGCTCACCACGCTCTCTGAAATCGGACGTGAAGACGGAAATGGGGCTTGACCCTGTTCCGCGCTTTCCGTAGCAACCGGCCGCAGTGTGGGCCTGTAGCTCAGTTGGTAGAGCAACTGACTTTTAATCAGTAGGTCACGGGTTCGAACCCCGTCGGGCTCACCACCAATATCAAAGGCTTAGGCGGAAACGCCTGAGCCTTCTTGGTTTTCCGGGGTGCTCCGCCGCGCCACCCTCACACCCGTTCCACCGTCAGCCAGACGCCGCCCTCGGGGCGCAGCGTCAGGATCAGCACGGGTTTGGGGTCGCGGCCCGGCACGCGGGTGAAGCGGAAGCGGGCCAGCAGGGTGGCGAGGATGATCACCGCCTCCTGCACCGCGAACGAGGCGCCGATGCAGATGCGCGGGCCGTCGCCGAACGGCAGGTAGGCGAAGCGGTCGATCGCCTTGGGGTCGGCAAAGCGGTCGGGGTCGAATCGCGCAGGGTCGCGCCACAGCAGGTGGTTGCGGTGCAGCGCATAGATCGGCAGCATCACCGTGTCGCCGGGATGGACCTCGCGGCCGCAGAGCGTGTCGGCCTTCTGCGCGGTGCGCGACAGGAAGGCGGCGGGCGGATACATCCGCAGCGCCTCGTCGATCACCTGGCGGATGTAGGGCAGGCGGGGCACGTCGGCCGCGGTTGCCGCACAGTCGCCCAGCACAGCCCTCGCTTCGGCTCGCGCGCGTGCCTGCACGCCCTGATCGAAGGCGCAGAGATAAAGCGACCATGCCAGCGTCAGGGCGGTGGTTTCATGCCCCGCGACGATGAAGGTCAGCAGGTTGTCGCGCAGTTCCTCGGTCGACATGCGCCGCCCGGTCTTGGGGTCTTCGCCCTCCAGCAGCAGGTCGAGCAGGTCCGGCACCGGGTGCGGTCCGGCGCCGCGCCGCGCCTCGATCGCCTGATCGGCCACCCGCTTCATGTCGCGCATCGCCTGCGTCGCGAACATCCGCCCGATGCGCGGAATCCACGCCGGCGCGCCGATCACGTCCAGCAGCGAGACCTTGGCGGTATCGGCGATGTAGGCGTTGATCGCGCCATGCACCACCGCGCGGTCGAAGGCGTTGCCGCCCGACAGGGTCACGTCGGCGATCACCTCGAAGGTTGCCGCCACCATCTCGTCGAACAGGTTCGCGGCCCGGCCCTCTGCCGCGCCGATCCGTGCCGAGGCGCGTTCGGCCGCCGCGGTCATCACCGGGGCGAGGTTGGCGATGTTGCGATGGCTGAAGACCGGCGCCGCCACCCGGCGCTGCCAGTGCCAATGCGCGCCTTCCGCCACGAACAGGCTTTCGCCGATGGCCGGGCGCAGGATCATCTTGGTCACGTCGGATTTCGGGTAATCCTCCACCGCGTCCTTCAGGATGCGGCGGTTGGCCTCGGGGTCCATCACCATGTGCCAGCGCTTGCCGGTGCGGCCCGAAACGATCGGCACATGGGTGGCGAGTTCCGGGATCAGTTCCAGCACGTTGCGCCGCGCGTTGCGCAAGCTGCCGAGGATGCCCAGCGGTTCGGTCACCAGCGGCACCTGCACCGGCACCCGCGCCGACTCTGCCGTCGTCAAGATCGCTGCCGCCCCGGTCGCCATTGACGTCTCTCCGCTTGCCCCGTCAGATATAGGCGCCGCCCCCCGTCGCGGCAACTTCCGCAGGAGTGACGATGCCTTTGACGCCCCCGCCCGACCGCGTGATGCAGGCGCATCTTCGCCTGCTTGATCTGACCCGCGCCCTTGCGCGCAGTGCTTTCCCGGGGCTCGCCGATTTTCTTGGCGATACGCTCGACGATCTCGGGCTGCCCGACCTGCCGCCACCCCGCCCGCCGGTGATGGGCGCGGCGCTGGCGGGCTGTCGCGCGCTTGCCGCGCCGGAAACGCGGGCGATCAGCGACTGGGTGATCGGCCACGCCGATTGCTTTGCCTGGCAGCAAAGCTATTCCGCCGCCGACGGCATCGGCGCCGACTTCCTGGCCGCCTATGGCTGGTTCAACCTCGTCTCGCCGGTCGGGCCGTTCCGCTCGGACCGGCTGCGGATCACGATCGGCTACTGGGGGCCGGGGATCGTCTACCCCGAGCACTGCCATGAACCCGCCGAGATCTACGCCGTGCTCGCCGGGGCCGCCCGATTCCGCACGCCGGGGCTTGCGCCGCGGCGGGTCTCGGCGGGCGAAAGCGTCCACCACGCCTCCTGGCAGGTGCATGCGACCGACCTCGATCCCGGTCCGCTTCTCGCGCTGATCCCGTGGCGCGGCGGCGACCTGATGGCGCGCGCCACGCTGGTCGTGCCGGGCTCGTGATTGCGGTAAGGGAACGCCTGAGGTAAGCCTGTCGGACGCGCAGAGGAGCAACGACCATTCGCCCGATCCACGCCCGCCCGATTCTGTTCGCCCTGCTGCTTGCGCTGGTTGCCGCCTGTGCGCCCGGCGACGACCTGAAAAAGCCCCCGGTGCCGCTCGGCCGCTTTCTGCTGGGGCTCAATCTCGTCGTCAGCGACACGATGCAGAAGGGTCCGGTGTCGCGCACGGCGTCGGGCGACGAATGGCAGACCGCGCTCAAGGCCGCGGTGCAGGACCGTTTCGGCCGCTACGACGGCGATACCTATTATGACATGGCGATCAACGTCGTGGGCTACGCACTGGCGCCGCCCGGCCTGCCCATCGTGCTGTCGCCGAAGTCGGTTCTCGTGGTCGAGGTGCGGGTCTGGTATGACAAGACCCAGATCCAGCTCAACGCCGTGCCAAAGCGGTTTGTCGTGTTCGAAGGCACCAGCGGAGAGACCTTCATCGGCTCCGGTCTGACGCGCACCAAGGCCGAGCAGATGAAGGTGCTGTCCTACAACACCGCCAAGCAGATCGAGGAGTGGCTGGTCAAGCACCCCGAATGGTTCCCCGCCACCGGCGAGCCGGTGCCCGAACCGCGCAAGCCCGGTGATGCCGCGGCCCCTGCGGTTGGCGCCGCAGCGCCGCCGACGGGCGCGATCACCGCCACGCCGTTGCCGGGCTCCACCACCAACACGGCCGCCGCCAGCAAGTGACGCTTGATTTTTCGCGCTCCAGACCGTAAGTCGCGCCGCGTGTTTCCACGGGTCCGTTCGGGCCCCCCTTCCACAAGGCGCTGCGACGATGGCAAAGGCAAAGTTTGAACGCAACAAACCGCATGTGAACGTTGGCACGATCGGCCACGTTGACCACGGCAAGACGACGCTGACGGCGGCGATCACGAAGTATTTCGGCGAGTTCAAGGCCTACGACCAGATCGACGCGGCGCCGGA